>JAGQYU010000255.1:1719-2148 GCA_020435885.1 Flavobacteriaceae bacterium | reverse complement strand
GAACTCTATCAAATTTACAAACAACAAAATGAGTTACGGCAAGCTTTGCAGGAAATGCTACAGCAAGAAGGTAAAGAAGGATCAAAGGGAAATAAAGCAGTAAAGCAGATGGAAGAGTTGGAAAAGGAATTGTTAGAAAAAGGTTTTACACAAGAAGTAATGCAGCAAATGATGCGTTTAGAATACGAATTACTAAAACTTGAAGATGCTATGCAACAACAAGGAGAGGATACTAAACGAAAGTCAGAAACAAACCAAAAAACTTATGAATTAAAGGCTATCCCTCCATTAAAACATCCAAAGCTATATTTTAATTCTAATGAAGTTTTGAATAGAGAGCCATTGCCTTTAAAAAGTATTTATAAGAAAAAAGTGCAAGAATATTTTAAGGACTAATATATGATTTTATATAACTCTGAAACTGATTTT
>JAGQYU010000255.1:0-1640 GCA_020435885.1 Flavobacteriaceae bacterium | reverse complement strand
GATATCAGCTATATCTTTTGTGATGATGATTATCTGCTAGATATTAATGTTAAATATTTGAAACACAATACCTTAACGGATATCATAAGCTTTGATTATACTGATGATGGTCTAATTTCCGGTGATGTTTTTGTTTCTATTGATAGAGTCAAAGAAAATGCTGAGAAATTTAACGTTTCTTTCCAAGATGAATTACACAGAGTTATGATTCATGGAATCCTACATTTTTGTGGCTACAAAGACAAAACAAAAGAAGAAGAGCAACTAATGCGCAGTAAAGAAGATTATTATTTATCTTTGCGGACTTTTTAAGGAACATATATAAAATGTTCCACGTGAAACATGAGTTTATTTGAACAGACATATGATGTTGTAGTCGTGGGTGGTGGCCACGCCGGTAGTGAAGCTGCTGCTGCTAGTGCTAATTTAGGTGCTAAGACATTACTTATTACTATGAACCTGCAAAACATAGCTCAAATGAGCTGCAATCCAGCCATGGGGGGTATTGCTAAAGGGCAAATTGTAAGAGAGATTGATGCTTTAGGAGGTTATAGCGGCATTGTAACTGATAAGACAGCTATTCAGTTTAAAATGCTTAATAAGTCCAAAGGGCCCGCTATGTGGAGTCCAAGAGCACAAAGTGATAGAATGCGTTTTGCGGAAGAGTGGCGTTTAATGCTTGAAAGAACTCCAAATTTAGACTTTTATCAAGATATGGTAAATGGGCTTATCGTTGAGGGAGAAAAGATAACTGGAGTTAAAACTTCTTTAGGTATTACTATTAAAGCGAAAACAATTATTCTTACCACAGGAACTTTTTTAAATGGCTTAATTCATATAGGAGATAAGAATTTTGGTGGAGGTAGAGCTGGGGAAAGAGCTGCAAAAGGTATTACGGAAGATTTAATTCAACTAGGCTTTGAAGCGGGCCGCATGAAAACAGGCACACCTCCTAGGATTGATGGTAGATCGTTAGATTATTCTAAAATGACTATTCAACCTGGAGATGGACATCCTCATAAGTTTTCTTTCAGTAGTATGACTAAACCACTAGAAAAACAGATTCCTTGTTATATGTCTTATACAAGCGAAGAAGTTCATGATCTGCTAAGAGAAGGATTTGATCGTTCGCCCATGTTTACTGGTAGAATTCAAAGCATTGGGCCTAGATATTGCCCGTCTATAGAAGATAAAATTGATCGTTTTGCTTCAAAAGACAGACATCAATTGTTTGTTGAACCGGAAGGATGGAATACTGTAGAAGTTTATGTTAATGGTTTTTCTACTTCGTTGCCGGAAGAAACGCAAGCAAAGGCATTACGCAAAGTTGCAGGATTTGAAAATGCTAAATTCTTTAGATTCGGATACGCTATAGAGTATGATTATTTTCCTCCTACACAGTTAACGCAAACATTAGAAACTAAACAGATTCAGAACTTATATTTCGCAGGCCAAATTAATGGAACTACTGGATATGAGGAAGCTGCTGCGCAGGGTATTATAGCGGGTATCAACGCTGCACTGAAAGTAAAAGAAGAAACTCCATTTGTATTAAAAAGAAACGAAGCTTATATAGGTGTTTTAATTGATGATTTGATTACGAAAGGAACAGAAGAACCTTATAGAATGTTCACCTCAAG
>JAGQYU010000254.1 GCA_020435885.1 Flavobacteriaceae bacterium | reverse complement strand
AACGGGTTTGCCTACCTTTTTTTATGGGTAAAAATCCTTCAAACACAAAACGGTCATTAGGTAAGCCGCTATTAACCAACGCAGGTACAAAAGCAGTAGCTCCGGGTAAACATTCTACTTCAATACCTTGTTGTACACAAGCCCTTGTTAGTAAAAATCCGGGGTCTGAGATAGCGGGTGTTCCGGCATCAGATATGAGTGCAATAGACTGCCCACTTTGTAGCTTCTCTACAATACGCTCCACCATTTTATGCTCATTGTGCATATGATGGCTCTGCATAGGTGTGGTTATTTCAAAATGTTTTAATAGTTTTCCTGAAGTACGTGTATCTTCCGCTAAGATAAAATCTACCTCTTTAAGCACTTTTATAGCCCTAAAGGTCATATCCTCCAAATTACCGATAGGCGTAGGTACAATGTATAACTTACTCATACCAACAAAGGTAGTTGATTATTTAATTTCCTCTCAAATTATTTACCCTATTGGAGAAACAACATACTCTTCCTCACTGGGCTTCAGCAACGGTAATACTTTGTCTTGGATATCCTTTTTCAAAAGATCTAATAATTGCTTCTTTACAAAATGATTGTGAACCACCAATCCAATAGTCCTAACAGGAACGGGAGGTTTAAAATGTGTAACTTTTTGATATTCTTTAGGGAAAAAATCCAAACAAGCCAAGTAGGGCAACAATGTAAGGCCATTATTCATTTTTACAAATCGTACCAGACTTTCAATGGACCCCGCTCTAAAATTAAAATTCACCTCGTCATTTTTTTTGTTGGATTCCAGATCGCAAATATTGGTAACCTGATTGTGCAAACAGTGCCCTTCAGCTAACAGCCAAAATTTACTGTAGTCTATCGTTTCTAAACTTGCATATTCTCTGTTTTGTTCATTTGAACAATTATACAACACAAATGGTTCGTTATATAAGGGAATTTCTACTAATCGTTTGTTTTCCAGTGGAATGGCTAAAATACCGATATCTATCTCTCTCTTTTCTAGTAATGTTACAATGGTATCAGTAGTCATTTCGCTAACTGAAAATTTGATTTTTGGATATTTTTTAGCAAAATCATTCAAAAATTCAGGTAATAAATAAGGTGCAACTGTCGGGATTACACCAATTTTTATTTCTCCAACCAATTCTCCTTTTATACTCTGAATGGCTTCTTTTAAAGTTTCAATTTCTTTATCCAGCACTTTTAATTGTCGGATGATTACTTCACCCTCTTGAGTGATAGTTATAGGCTTTGTCTTCCTATCAAATATCTTAATGCCAATTTCGTCTTCAAATTTCCCGATCATTGTGCTCAAAGTAGATTGAGTAATAAAACATTTTTCTGCCGCCAGCCCAAAATTCTTTAACTTAGCTACTGCAAGGATATATTCATATTGCCGTACATTCATCTATTTTATCAATAATATTATAGAAACAATCGTTTTTATCAATTAAAAATACATATTAAATTTGAAAAGACAAGCAAAGATTAAATAACTAAAAAAGTATTATGGATAATCACAAATCAAGTACAGGAAAATGTCCCTTCCATCATGGAGCAAATACCGAAACAGGGACGTCGGTTATGGATTGGTGGCCAAATGCACTCAACCTGGATATTTTGCACCAACACGACACTAAAACAAATCCGTTAGGTAATGATTTTAACTATCGTGAAGAACTCAAAAAGCTAGACATTGAAGCTTTAAAGAAAGACATGCACAAACTTATGACTGACAGCCAAGATTGGTGGCCGGCTGACTGGGGTCATTACGGAGGGTTAATGATACGTATGTCATGGCACGCAGCGGGCACCTACAGAACTGCTGATGGCCGTGGAGGTGGCGGCACTGGTAATCAACGCTTTGCACCTTTAAATTCTTGGCCGGATAACGTAAGTCTAGACAAAGCGAGGCGTTTGTTATGGCCTCTTAAGAAAAAATATGGCAATAAAGTAAGTTGGGCTGATCTTATCATTTTAGCAGGAACCATAGCCTATGAAAATATGGGGCTAAAGACCTTTGGTTTCGGTTTTGGCCGTGAAGATATTTGGCATCCGGAAAAAGATATTTACTGGGGCGCAGAAAAAGAATGGTTGGCACCAAGTGATGGTCGATACGAAAATGTGGATAAACCTGAAACTATGGAAAATCCATTAGCTGCCGTTCAGATGGGACTCATTTATGTAAACCCTGAAGGTGTAAACGGTAAACCTGACCCGCTGAAAACTGCAGCGCAAGTACGTGAAACCTTTGCTAGAATGGCTATGGATGATGAAGAAACTGTTGCATTAACTGCCGGTGGACACACTGTAGGAAAAACTCACGGAAACGGAGATGCTAGCATTTTAGGACCAAACCCGGAAGCAGCTCCTGTAGAAGAACAAGGTTTCGGATGGTCTAATCCAACAAAAACCGGCAAAGGCCGTTATACAGTAACCAGCGGTATAGAAGGTGCATGGACAACTCATCCTACTCAATGGGATAATGGTTATTTTGAAATGCTTTTTAACCATGAGTGGGAATTGAAAAAAAGTCCGGCCGGTGCATGGCAATGGGAACCTGTAAGCATCAAAGAGGAAGACAGGCCTGTGGATGTTGAAGATTCTTCAATTAGGCATAATCCAATTATGACCGACGCTGATATGGCTATGAAAATGGATCCTATCTATAAGGAAATCTCTTTGAAATTCATGAACGATCCTGAGTATTTTTCTGAAACATTTGCACGTGCTTGGTTCAAATTAACTCACCGTGATATGGGGCCTAAAGATCGCTATTTTGGTCCGGATGTACCTAAAGAGGATTTAATTTGGCAAGACCCTATACCAGCCGGAAAAAAAGATTATAATGTAGCTGCTGTAAAAGCAAAAATAGCTTCAAGCGGATTATCTGTTTCTGAAATGGTTACCACTGCTTGGGACAGTGCACGTACTTTTCGGGGTTCGGATATGCGAGGTGGAGCAAATGGCGCTCGCATTCGTTTAGCGCCACAAAAAGATTGGGAAGGAAATGAACCAAAGCGCTTATCAAAAGTGTTATCGGTTTTAGAACCTATTGCTGCTGAATTTGGCATTAGTATAGCGGACACCATTGTTTTAGCAGGTAATCTTGGTGTAGAGCAAGCTGCCAAAGCAGCCGGCTATAGCGTTGATGTACCTTTTGCTCCTGGAAGAGGAGATGCCACTAATGAAATGACTGATGCTTCTTCTTTTGAACCACTAGAACCTTTGGCTGATGGCTACAGAAATTGGTTGAAAAAAGATTACGTGGTAAGCCCTGAAGAGCTAATGTTAGACCGCACCCAATTAATGGGGCTAACAGCTCATGAAATGACGGTGCTAGTTGGAGGTATGCGTGTTATGGGTGCCAACTATGGTAGTACAAAACATGGTGTATTTACTGATAAAGTTGGGGCATTAACTAACGATTTCTTTGTAAATCTTACCGATATGGACAACACATGGAAACCTGCAGGCAGTATTTATGAAATAAGAGATCGTAAGACAAATACCGTAAAATGGACTGCCACTCGTTTAGATTTAGTGTTTGGTTCAAATTCTATTCTTCGTTCGTATGCTGAGGTATATGCTCAAGATGACAACAAAGAAAAATTTGTGAACGATTTTGTAAAAGCGTGGGTAAAAGTTATGAATGCCGATAGGTTTGATCTAGTATAATAGAACTCATCGTTAATACTCAAAATGGCGAGGGAGTTAAATAACTCCCTCGCTTTTATTTTTCATTAAATATATCCTTTTTTAAATATTGATACCACTTAGTTTGTTTTTCAAATCATATTAAAATCTATCAACCCCAGTGTTTATATAGGTTTATCTTCAATAAAATCATAAAAAATACTGCTTGGTTGGTTTTTACATCACCTCCATCACACAATAATTACCATCGTAGTACTAATTATCTTTAGAAAGCTCTAAAAATCATTTGTAAAAGAAATTTCAAAACTTACTTTATACAATCAAAAATCTGTAATTTTGCATCTTCAAATCGGAAATAGAAAAATGTACAGAACACATACTTGTGGGGCATTGAGAGCTTCGCATATCAATACAGAAGTTACCCTTTCCGGATGGGTACAAAAAGTAAGAGATAAAGGTTTTATGGTTTGGGTAGACCTACGTGATAGATATGGCATTACTCAACTGATCTTTGATGAAGAGCGCACACCCAAAACCCTACTAGAACAAGCACAAAAATTGGGTCGTGAATTTGTAATTCAAATCACCGGAACAGTTATAGAGCGTAGTTCAAAAAACCCCAACATCCCTACGGGAGATATTGAAATACTTGTTAAAGAGCTTATAGTTCTCAACAAGGCCCTGTTGCCTCCTTTCACCATAGAAGACGAAACTGATGGCGGTGAGGAGTTACGAATGAAATATCGCTATTTAGATATTCGCAGAAATCCTGTTAAAGAAAAACTGATCTTTAGGCACAAAGTGGCTCAAGAAGTTAGAAAATACCTGTCTGGCGAAGGTTTTATTGAAGTAGAAACCCCTTATTTAATCAAATCTACTCCAGAAGGTGCCCGTGATTTTGTGGTGCCAAGCCGTATGAACGAAGGGCAGTTCTACGCCTTGCCACAATCGCCACAAACCTTTAAGCAATTGCTAATGGTGGGCGGCATGGATAAATATTTTCAACTGGTAAAATGTTTTAGGGATGAGGATTTGCGTGCTGATAGGCAGCCGGAATTCACCCAAATAGACTGCGAAATGGCCTTTGTGGAACAAGAAGACATTCTTAATACTTTTGAAGGATTAACACGCCATTTACTGAAAGAGATCAACGGTGTAGAGGTAGAAAAATTCCCTAGAATGACTTTTGACGAAGCCATGCGCCGATACGGAAACGATAAACCGGATATCCGTTTTGGAATGGAGTTTGGCGAATTGAATGATGTAGCTCAACACAAAGATTTTAGTATTTTTAATGATGCTGAATTGGTGGTAGGAATTGCCGTTCCCGGAGGAAATACCTTTACCAGAAAAGATATAGATGGTTTGACTGATTGGGTAAAACGCCCTCAGATAGGAGCCAAAGGCTTAATATATGTACGTTGCAATGATGATGGTACCTACAAATCATCTGTAGATAAATTCTATGATGAAACTGATCTTGCTAAATGGGCAGCAAAAACCGGAGCAAAAACCGGAGACCTTATCTTAATTCTTTCCGGCGAAACCGAAAAAGTTAGGCCTCAATTAAGTACTTTGCGTATGGAAATAGCAGAGCGTTTAGGGCTAAGAAAGCCTAATGAATTTGCACCGCTTTGGGTAGTAGATTTCCCTCTACTGGAATGGGATGAAGAAACCAACCGTTACCATGCAATGCACCATCCATTTACATCCCCAAAACCGGAGGATATTAAATTATTAGATACTGATCCCGGCAAGGTACGTGCCAATGCTTATGATTTAGTGTTGAACGGTAACGAAATTGGTGGCGGCTCTATCAGAATCCATGATAGAAAAACACAGGCATTGATGTTCGATCATTTAGGTTTTACACCTGAGCAGGCTAAAGCTCAGTTCGGATTCCTGATGAATGCTTTTGAGTATGGCGCACCACCTCATGGTGGTATTGCTTTTGGGTTAGATAGATTGGTTGCTATTTTAGGAGGTCAAGAAACTATTAGAGATTTTATTGCATTCCCTAAAAATAATGCCGGCCGAGATGTAATGATAGATGCACCATCTCCTATAGATCAGGCGCAATTAGATGAATTGCATTTGCAATTAAATATAAAACAATAATAATATATTGCTAATTAAGCAGTTATAGATTATTATTTTTAGAAAAAATGCCGAACGGTAAAAAATCATTACTAACAAAGTTTCTAATTTGGCGGGCAAAACATATTTCGCAGCGCCAATTTATCTATATACTTAGCATTGTAGTAGGGTTTCTATCAGGTGTAGGTGCTGTTGTTCTAAAAAACCTGACACACTTTTTTCAACATTTGTTAGAAGGCAATTTGGTACGTTATTATCATCATGCATTCTATTTTGTTTTTCCTATCATTGGACTAACCATTGTTTATTTTATCATAAAATATGTGATACGGAATAAAGTAAGTCACGGCATTCCGTCAACATTATATGCTATTTCCAAGAGGAAAGGTATTATGAAACAATACCAAATGATAGGTTCAATCCTTACAGCCCCAATTACAGTAGGTTTTGGGGGTTCTGTAGGATTAGAGGGGCCAACCGTTGCAACAGGATCGGCTATAAGTTCTAATCTTTCCAGGATGTTCCATTTAAACCAAAGTACAAGAACATTGTTGATTGGTTGTGCTGCCGCCGGAGCCATGTCGTCCATCTTTAAAGCTCCTATTGCTGCTATAGTTTTTGCCATAGAAGTTTTCAGTTTAGATTTGACCATCGCATCTATGCTACCATTGCTTTTGGCATCCATTTCAGCTATTATAACGTCCTATTTTTTCTTTGGGTCTGATGTGTTGTTGCCCTTTAGAATTGAAGATAGTTTTGAAATTAAAGATGTACCTTTTTTTATAATTTTAGGATTGGTTGCGGGTGTTACCTCTATCTATTTTACGGAAGTATATGACCGAATGCAAAAATTCTTCGATAAGATCAAATCACCCATACACAGGTTGCTTATAGGTGGTATCAGTCTTGGTGTCTTGGTCTACTTTATACCACCGTTATATGGTGAAGGTTTTGATGTTATCAATAATTTAATTGCAGGTAATCCTGAAAAAGCGCTCGAAAATAATTTTCTGCATTTAGACCTCTCTAATGTTTGGATCATTATAATATTGCTGGCAGGCCTTGTTTTCTTTAAAATAATAGCCAGTTCATTAACATTTGGAGCCGGTGGCGTTGGCGGTATTTTTGCTCCTTCCCTCTTTATGGGAAGTATTATGGGCAACTTTGTAGCAAAAGTCCTTAATAATATTCCTTTTTTCAACATATCCGTTTCTGAAAGTAATTTTACCCTTGTGGGGATGGCTGGTATGATGGCCGGAGTGTTACATGCACCGTTAACCGCCATATTCCTAATTGCGGAAGTAACAGGAGGTTATGAATTATTTATTCCATTGATGATAACAGCCGCCATATCTTTTGCCATTACCAAATATGTGCAACCTCACTCTGTTTATACCATGGAACTGGGAAGAAAAGGTGA
>JAGQYU010000036.1 GCA_020435885.1 Flavobacteriaceae bacterium | reverse complement strand
TTTAATCCTGAGAAGTTTGCCAATGATAATACTATTGAATCAAGCATATCTCAAAAGTATTTTAGTAATACACTAGGGTCTGCTACTCAATATAATTTTAAGGCTTCGGCTGAAAATATCAAATTTTTGACCTCGGCTTCCTATAACTCACATAGTGATTATAAAATTCCGGATGGAAACAGAGTAACAAATACCCGTTTTAACGAATTTGATGTAAAATCCGGTTTAGGTGTTGATGTAGAGAACTTTTCATCGGAACTGCGTTTTAATTTCAATACATCCAACATCGGAATAACCGAAGGTGTTGGCGAACAATCTACTAGCGTTTCCATGCGCCTACCTTATCAAAGAATTGATAATTATATCGTTAGTAGCCATAATCATATCTATTTCAACAATTCGAAAGTGGATGTTGATCTAGGTTATGTAGCCAATAACAGACGTGAGTTTGAAGAACATGACCATGGTGAAGAAGAGGAGGAAGATGAACATCACGATGAAGAGGAAGCAGTAGAACCTGCTCTGCACATGAAGTTGAAGACCTTTACGTATGATGTTAAATACCATCTGCCAAAGTTCAATAATTTGGAAACCATTGTAGGCGTGCAAGGCCTTACGCAAAGAAATGATAATTATGGCGAAGAAATATTGATACCCAATGCTAATGTAAATGATTTAGGCTTTTTTACAACCGCTTTGCTGAAATGGGACAAACACATTTTACAAGGTGGCATACGTTTTGATACCAGAAATATTAAAACGGAAGAGCATATTGTAGCTCATGAAGAGGAGCATGAGGAAGAGCATGAAGGTGAAGAAGAAGATATGCATGAACATGAATTTGAAGCTATTGATAGAAGTTATGAAAGTTTTACGGCATCATTAGGTTATAAAACTACGCTGTTTAATAAACTTGAAACCCGTATCAATCTTGCATCTGGTTACAGGGCTCCTAATTTAGCTGAACTTACTTCCAACGGAATCCACCATGGTACTAATCGTTTTGAAATTGGTAATACGGATCTTAAAAATGAACAAAACTATCAAGCAGACCTTTCATTAGAATACAATAATGAGCATTTTGAATTCTTTATCAATGGTTTTTACAACCATATAAGTAATTATATTTTTATTACGCCAAACGGAGAAGTCATTGACGATACTGATGTGTTTACCTACGTTCAAGAAGATGCTAAACTATACGGCGGTGAAATTGGTTTTCACTATCATCCACATCCGCTGGATTGGCTTCATTTAGAAAGTAGTTTTGAAACTGTTACAGGTAAACAAGATAATGGTGATTATCTGCCTTTAATACCTGCCAACAAACTGAATAATACACTAAGAGCCAATTTTAACAGTGATAATTGGTTGAAGAATGGCTACGCTTCTGTACAATTGGAAACAAATTTTAAGCAAGATAATACCAGTTATTTTGAAACTCCTACAGATAGTTATAATTTAGTGAATATGAGTTTAGGTGGAGATGTTTCTTTATTGAATTTAAAGTTCTCTGTTAGTATGAATGTCAATAATTTGTTTGACACTGAATATGCTTCACATCTGTCCAGATTAAAAAGAGATGGTATCTTTAATATGGGTAGAAATATTGTAGCAGGAATTAATTTTGCTATTTAAAAATTACGCAACCGGACTGTTTTTATAATGGTCCGGTTATTTTAGAACTCGTAGCATTACCTTACTTTTTGCAACGGTCTCTTCCCATTCCTTTTCAGGTACACTAGCTGATGTAATTCCCCCTCCAACATAAATATAGCAGATAGTATCTTTAACTTGCATACAGCGTAAATTCACAAATAGATTTGATCTATTTTCTACGGATAATTCCCCTAAAAAACCTGTATAAAAACTACGATCATACCCTTCGTTTTCTAAAATGAACTCTTTAGCAGATTCCTTTGGAAGTCCACACACAGCCGGAGTTGGATGCAACGCATCAATCAATTTTTTTAATGATAAGTTTTCGTTTAGTTTCCCTTGAATATGTGTACATAAATGCAACAAACTTCCAGCTTTTACAGTACTAACATTACCTATTTGTAGGGTATCGGTTACCTCCTTTAAATTGGTTTTAATATAATCTGTAACATGCTGTTGTTCAATTAGTTCTTTCTCTCCCCACTCTACTTCCATAGTACCTTTATAAGTCTGTGTTCCTGCCAAGGCCATGGTTTTGAAAGTAGTCCCTTCCGTAAAAAGTAATCTTTCCGGAGTTGCCCCTAGCCACAAACCTACTTTAGGATGATACCAACAATAAGCCATAGCGTTTAGATAGGCCATTAATAGTTTGGTAAATGTTTTAAAGACTTCAAATTTTGTAACTGAAACTTCCTGACATCTGGATAAAACTACTTTTTTGGCACAGGTCTCACTTAAAAAATTAATAGCCTTTTCAACTAGTGTTACATGTTCTTGTTTAGTATTTTCATCTATTTCAAATAGTATCTCTCCCTCATAAACTTCATCAATAAGTTCACTCTTACAACTATACGTATTACAATATTGCAGAGGAAATACTATACTTTTTTTAGCATCATCAAAAGGGGCAAAAACAAAACCTTCTTCGTTATAATTCTTTGTAGTGAAAAGCGTATCAGTTTGTTGCACAAATCCTTTTATAACTAAAGAATTGGGCAATCGGTAGGCTACAAATGGTAATTCGGATTGCATGGCCGATTCCATCTTCTTAAAAAAATCTGCGAACGTTATTTCAGACATATTGATCAGAAAATCTTAAAAATAAGTGCTATTTTTTATCCAGCACTATAGTGGTAAGTTTACAAATAGAGATCAACTGATCTTTCTCATCGGTAACCCGTATTTCCCAAAGTTGTGTTGACCTTCCTTTATGAATAGCTTTTGCAGTGGCAGTTACCAAACCGTTACGTACACTCCGCAAATGGTTTGCAGTTATTTCTATACCACGTACTTCCTGTGTTTTACTATCAATAAATAAATGCGAAGCAGCACTTCCTAAGCTCTCAGCCAATGCCACTGTAGCTCCACCGTGTAACAAACCCGCCGGCTGATGTACTTTTGACGATACAGGCATGGTTGCCTTTACAAAATCCTCGCCAACATCAGTATATTCAATTTCAAGGGTTTCCATTAAGGTATTATGGGTACTGGCATTTAGTTTTTCTAAAAGTAGCTTTTTATCCATCACATGGGCATATTTGTGGTAAAAATACTAAAATCTTAGATCAACTAACAGAGTATTTGCATAACTTTGCCCTCAATTTACTCACAAAACGTATGATCTATAAAATCCGTTTAACGTTAGATGTTGAAGAAGATGTAGTACGAGATATTGCTATTGCCGGCAATGCAACTTTGGAAGACCTCCATAATGTAATCACTAACGCATTTGGCTTCAGCGGAACCGAAATGGCTTCTTTTTATCTGACCAATGAGGATTGGGAACAAGGAGAAGAAATTCCGCTATTTGATATGAGTGATGTCGGAGATGCTACAAGTATGGAAAAGTTTCTGTTAGATGATGTTTTTGGTGAGGATAATGATAAACTACTATACGTTTATGATTTCTTTTCTATGTGGGCTTTCTCTGTAGAAGTTACTGATTTGATTGAAGATAATGACTTAATAGAGCTCCCATCACTATTATTTTCAACAGGTATAGTTCCTGATAAAGCTCCTGATAAAGAGTTCATTGCAGAAGATATTGATGATGAAATTGAAGACTACGATAACCTCGAAAATTTTGACGATTTCGACTTCGATAACTTTGATGACGTTATGAATTAACTCTCCACACCTTAGTCGCTTTCCGTTTTTAATGATTCTTTTTTGTTACAAATCGTAACTTTACTCGTCATATCTAGTAATAACCAAAAAAGTATTTGTTGGAAACAATCTTATCAATTAACAACCTCGATAAAAAATTCGGCAGTGTACATGCTGTTAACGATCTATCATTTGAAATACAAAAAGGAAACGTTTACGGAATTTTAGGGCCAAACGGTAGTGGTAAATCTACCACATTAGGTATCATTTTAAATGTGGTCAACAAAACCTCCGGTAATTTTAGTTGGTTTGACGGAAGTATGTCTACGCACCAAGCGTTGAAAAAGGTAGGGGCCATTATTGAAAGGCCTAACTTTTATCCGTATATGAGCGCCATAGAAAACCTGAAATTGGTTTGTAAAATAAAGGAAATTCCCTACGATAAAATTGAAGAAAAGCTCAAAACGGTAAACCTCTACGAACGTAGGCATAGTAAGTTTAAAACCTTTTCTTTAGGGATGAAACAACGATTAGCCATTGCTTCGGCGCTATTAAACGACCCTGAAATTTTAATATTGGATGAGCCTACTAATGGCTTAGACCCACAGGGAATCCATGAAATACGCCAAATCATCAAAGATATAGCCGCCAATGGTACTACTATTTTATTAGCCTCACATTTATTGGATGAAGTGGAGAAAGTGTGTTCTCATGTGGTGGTTATCCGTCAAGGGATAAAACTATACTCCGGCCGTGTGGATGAAATGACAGCATCTAAAGGGTTCTTTGAAGTTACTACTGAAACCGGATTGGAAAAATTAAAAGAATTGTTAGCTAACCACAACGCCATAGGTTCAGTAAAAGAAGAGCAAGGTAAGTTGATTGCTGTGTTAACAGATGATCTTTCTGCTTCAGAACTGAATGGTTACTTGTTTAAAAATGGTATTACATTATCACATTTGGTAAAACGTAAACCAAGTTTAGAAGAGCAATTCCTAACCCTAACCAACCACAAGAATTAACATGTTACGACTTTTAAATATAGAAATTCATAAATTAAAGAATAGCAGAGCCAGCAAAATATTGATAATCACTTATTTTGTCCTGCTAACATCCATAGCACTGATAGCTGCCATTAAATTTGACATAGGGCCTGTTAAATTCCATTTGGCCGAACAAGGCATTTTTAATTTTCCGTACATCTGGCACTTTAATACATTTATGGCTTCCATTTTTAAGTTCTTTTTACTGTTGGTTATTGTTTCTATGATGGCCAATGAATACAGTAACAGAACGTTAAAGCAAAACTTGATAGATGGTTTAAGTAAAAAAGAATTTATACTCTCAAAATTCTACACAGTGATACTTTTTGCTGCTATTTCAACGCTTTTTGTTTTTGTGGTTTCATTGATCTTAGGTTATATTTACTCTGATTATAATGAGTTTTCCATTGTCTTTTCAGAATTGAGTTACCTTTTTGCCTTCTTTATAAAATTGGTTGGTTTTTTCTCTTTCGGATTATTTATGGGCATCCTTATAAAGCGCTCTGCCTTTGCTGTTGGAGGTATACTGGTATGGTTTTTTGCCGAAAATATTTTCAAAGGTTTTTTATTTTGGAATTATAGGAACGTAGATAATGCAGGAGACCATGTTACGCAAATAATGAGATATTTTCCTTTGGAATCTATGCAAAACCTCATCAAAGAGCCATTCACAAGATTAAATGCAGTACAAACGGTTGCTAATCAAATTGGCGAAGACCTTTCAAAAGATTTTTCTGTACACTGGTATGAAATAGCTATCGTACTGGTTTGGACAGCACTCTTTATTTATGCTTCTTATAAAATATTATTGAAGAGAGATCTATAATCACTCAACTTTTGTAAGCACAGCCCGTTGTCTGCCATTTACTAAGTATGATTTTACCTCAGGGATATTTTCTCCCTCATGTTCAGTACTTCCTGTAGCAGCTATAGATTCATATTTTCCGGAGATGATCTCAAAAACGATCGTATCTTGTTCTTTGGTATAACTGGCAATAATGTAACTATCTATCAAGCTAAAAAAACTGGTAAGCGTATTGGTATGTAAAAAAGCATCCAGTATAATGGAATTCTTTTCATCAATTTGATAGTGTCCCTTGTTAGTATCAACTACGTGTAATTCGTAGGCCCTTACATCTTTAGTACCATTAAAATCATAGGTTAGTTTCCAATCATATACAGAATCTTTTTGAATGGCGGTTATATCTAACTGCATAGCGATTTTCATTCTGGTGGAATCCACGCCGTAGATTTGTAGTTCCCCTTTGTAAGTCCCTGCCCAGCTATCCGGAAAGGAAGATTGTGCTATCAATAGTTTGGGAACCAATAAAAAAAATAGTAAAATTGTAGCATATAAGCGCATATGGTTGGTTTAATAAGTCCACAATATACTCTTTTTCAGCAATAAAAACACTTACAATAAAAAAAGGGCGCCACTAGAACGCAGCACCCAATTTTATTACTAACTCAAATAATTTATACACTACAAATGTACATTACATTCTAATGCACTATTGTTAAAAAAGCATTAAATAAATCGGCTACTTACGTTATAAAATTGTTAAAAAAAGAACGATTTGATTTATTTATAATGTTTATCAAAAGTTTTCCTTTAGGCTGATTATCTTTGTACTATGCAATTCAACATAGAATCGAATTTTAAACCTACCGGAGACCAGCCGGAAGCCATTCAGCAACTTACGGAGGGTATCTTTTCCAACGAAAAATACCAAACCCTGTTGGGTGTTACCGGTTCCGGAAAGACCTTTACCATTGCCAATCTGGTGGAGAACATTCAACGCCCCACATTGGTATTGGCACATAATAAAACGTTGGCGGCTCAGTTGTATTCGGAGTTTAAACAATTCTTCCCAAACAATGCGGTGGAGTATTTTGTATCGTATTATGATTACTATCAGCCGGAGGCTTATATTCCTGTAACCGGGTTGTATATTGAAAAAGACCTATCCATCAATGAAGATATAGAACGCTTGCGTTTAAGTACTACCTCTTCCCTACTCTCAGGTCGTAGAGATGTACTGGTGGTAGCTTCGGTTTCATGTTTGTATGGTATCGGTAACCCTGTGGAATTCCAAAAGAATGTTATTTCTATAGAAGTAGATCAACGCATTTCCAGAACCAAGTTTTTACATCAATTGGTTACCAGTTTGTATTCCAGAACAGAATTTGAGATCAAAAGTGGCACTTTTAAAGTAAAAGGCGATACGATTACCGTTTTTCCATCGTATGGAGAATATGGCTATCGGATTCATTTTTTTGGTGATGAAATTGAAGAGATAGAAAGTTTTGATATTGTCAATAATCAGGTTATAGAAAAATATGAAAAACTGAACATCTACCCTGCAAACCTGTTTGTAACCTCTCCAGATACACTGCAACAGGCCATTAAAGATATACAGGATGATCTGGTAAAACAAGTCGATTATTTTAATGAAATAGGCAAACATTTAGAGGCTAAACGTTTGAAAGAACGTACAGAATTTGATCTGGAAATGATTCGGGAATTAGGCTATTGCAGTGGCATTGAGAACTATTCCCGTTACCTTGACGGACGTTTACCGGGTACACGTCCTTTCTGTTTGCTTGATTATTTTCCTGATGATTACCTGATGGTCATTGACGAGAGCCACGTTACCATACCGCAAGTACATGCCATGTATGGCGGCGACCGTTCCCGTAAGGAAAACTTGGTAGAATACGGCTTCCGCTTACCTGCCGCTATGGATAACCGTCCGTTAAAATTTGAAGAGTTTGAGACCCTACAAAATCAAGTGGTATATGTAAGTGCCACTCCTGCTGATTATGAACTGCAAAAAACGGAAGGCATTTTTATAGAACAGGTCATCCGCCCAACGGGATTGCTTGACCCTGAAATTGAAGTACGCCCCAGCCTAAACCAAATAGATGATCTGATTGAAGAAATTCAACAACGTGTGGAAAAGGATGAACGTGTGCTGGTAACTACACTTACCAAACGTATGGCTGAGGAATTGACCAAATACTTGGCTCGTATCCACGTACGTTGCCGCTACATCCACAGTGATGTTGATACACTGGAACGTGTGGAAATAATGCAAGACCTCCGCAAAGGCCTCTTTGATGTGCTGGTGGGTGTTAACCTCCTCCGTGAAGGCTTGGACCTTCCGGAAGTATCCTTAGTGGCTATTTTAGATGCTGATAAAGAAGGGTTTTTGCGCAGCCATAGATCGCTAACGCAAACGGTAGGGCGTGCCGCCCGTAATTTGAACGGTAAGGCCATTATGTATGCCGATAAGATCACCAATAGTATGCAATTGACCATTGACGAGACCAATCGCCGACGTGAAAAGCAACTAGCTTATAATACAGAAAATAACATTACTCCAAAGCAGATCAAAAAGAACATTGATACCAGTTTAACAAAAAATAATATTACCTCATTCCATTACAACAATGCTATGGCAAAAGCCGCCGAAACCGATCTGGAATATTTGCCTAAGCCGGAGATAGAAAAACGTATCCGTGAAAAGCAAAAACTGATGGAAGAGGCCGCCAAAGCATTGGATTTTATAGCCGCTGCCCAGTTCCGCGATGAGATCAAGGTCTTGAAAGAACAATTATAAAATGTGATTTTTATCACAAAATTAGAGTTGCCATAAACGTACTTTTAGACTGTTTTTAAACTTTATATAAATGAAAAACAATGTTTTACTTAGTATGATCGGACTTATGGTTATACTGCTATCCTGCAAAAAAGAAACAGCTTCCAACCATGCAGAAGATGCTACCAAAGAACATCAAGCGCATTGGAGCTATGAGGGCGAAACAGGACCTGAACACTGGCCGGAAATTGAAAAGAATTCTGATTGCGATGGACAACATCAGTCACCTATCAACATTATCATCAAAGATGTTAAGACAGATACTTTGCTAACAGCTTTAGATATTCACTATGCTGCCGAAACTAAGATACACGATGTGGTAAACAACGGGCATTCCATTCAATATAATTTTGAAAAAGGCGATTATATCCTTTTCCATAAAGATACTTTCAACTTAAAACAAATACACTTCCATGAGGCTGCCGAGCATACCATTAACGGCATCCGCTACCCTATGGAAATACACATGGTGCATCAAAATGCAAACAATGAATTTGCAGTACTGGGTATTCTGGCACAGGAAGGAGAAAGCAGTAAACCGTTTGATTTTTTAGAACAATACCTACCTGTGCAACAGGGAGAAACAAAGGCTATAGACACTTCTTTTGATCTGAACCTCAACTTCCCTCAAAACAAAAATTACTATTACTACAAAGGCTCATTAACCACGCCACCATGTACAGAAGGTGTTAATTGGTTTGTGTTTGCAGAACCGATAACCATTTCTGTAGAGCAGGTATTGAAATTACAACAATTAATGCCTATTAACAATTACAGGAACGAACGCCCATTGAATGGAAGGATCGTTTCAGCCTCGGCATTATAAAATACAAAAGCAACGTAAAGAGCTTCCATAAAAACAACTAACCAATTATGAAGAAAATAAAGGCTCTTTACGTTGCCTGTTCAAACCTCAGTTTACCACTATCAGTCACTAAACAGCAGCTTCTTCTTTTTCCCTGCTTTTTATAATTTTTTCAATAAGATCCGGTACTTTTTCAAATGCAGCGGCTAGTCCGTGGGTTTTTCCTGCTGCTAAGAAAGAAATGTTATCACCTTTGGTTACCAAAAATCCGATAGGTTGAATGCCCACACCGGCACCGGCACCCATGCCTTCGCCTTTTTTAGTGTTGCCTTCTTTGCCTTCACCTCCACCTGAGCCAAAGCCCATGCCTACTTTAATTACAGGCACACATTTAAATTCGCCGAGTTCAAATTGCTCACCCACAACGGTTTCTGTTTTAGCTTCAGATTTTATAAAATCTGTAATACGTCCTAATAATTCTTCAAAATGTAATTCCATAGCTTTTGTTTTTAAATTTATAGTAATGCTCTAAGAATACGCACCGGCCTGTTTTGTATATGCATAAGCCAGTTGTTCCTACCCTCAAAATTGATGGTAAAGATTCCTTTGGTCATGTTTAGCAAACCCATTACCGGAAACAATTTAGCATTGGCTACATAGTCTCCGGTATCTAGGTCTATAGTACATTCTTTTACGGTACATGTCCGTAGCAATTGTAGCCAGTTGGTTTTAGCAAACCAGTGTTGTTTTTTTGCTGCTTTGTTGGGTTTCGGTTTGTCATTAGCCTTAGGTGTATATTGCAATGGATAGAAATAAAAATGCATAAAGAATACCGAAACGGTAAGCCGCAACACTTTTTCTGCATGGGGCTCAATGGCAGCTTTTAAGATGCCTTTAAGGCGTATATAATACTCTTTTGTAGCTGTGTTTACATAGAAGTCTAACGGGGCAAAAAGCACAGCTACCAATAGCAAAACAACCAATGCAAGTAGTACCCACCAAAACATGGTTACAATTTTTATGTAAAGTAACAACATAGAGAAAGTGAATGCAATGACGCCCGTCATTTACACCGTTTTTTGTTTAAACTGTTATGGTTTTACCATACTCTATTTATGGTTTTACCACATTGTTTTTCAATAAGTTATGTAGTATATTGCATGATAAATGTCATACTCAATTTATATAGGGTAATTTATATTTGGGTATAGGATTTTATGGATATATGCGTAAAAAGTATATCAATTGTTACCTACAAAGCCAAAAACTGACTGTAAACAATAAAATATGAAAATTGGAATACTACATTTAAGTGACTTACATATACAAGATGATACTTTAACCGATAGAATTGATAATCTTGTTAAATCAATAGAATTTGATATAAAACAGTTTTCTCATATATATCTAGTTTTTTCAGGGGACATTGTAAATTTTGGTAAAAAAAATGAATTCGATAACGCAAAATTATTTGTTTCAAATCTGACTGACAAATTGAAAGCAAAATGGAAATTATTAAACATAAAAATAGTTTCTGTTCCAGGTAATCACGACTGTTGTTTTGACAACGAAAAGAAAACCCGAAAATCAATTTTAAATGATTGTAAAACTGATATAATAAAAGAAGAGGATTATTTTATCGATGCGATGGCTGTTCAATCTAATTTTTGGGATTTCACCAATGAAGTAACTGATTTTAATGAAAGGGATAAGGTAGCGTATAAATACGAATTCAGACCTCACTTAGATTTTAAAGTTACTTTTCATTGTTACAATACAAGTTGGCTTACTGAAATCAATGAAAAGCAAGGCTCACTTATAGTTCCTGAAAACAAATTTATTGAAAATAAGAATGGTGAATACGTGATCTCTGTTTTTCATCATCCAATAGATTGGCTATCTGCAAATACAAAACGAAACAACAAACAACGATTTGAAGAGCATTTAATAAATAGCTCAAATCTTGTTATTTACGGACACGAACACGATAAGGGAAACCCTAAAGCAGTCATTCAAAAGAACAACAATGTAGTTTTTTGCGGTGGAAAAGCTTTTAATAAAAACATATTGAATGAAACAGGGTTTTCTCTATATGAAATAAACCTAACTGACAAGTCAATAAATATTAAGACATTCAATTTTGATGGTGATAAATATTCTGTTGAATCAGAAGATAATCATCAAATTATTGAAAAGGTTAAACGTGAATTTATTTTAAACCAAGAGTTTGAGTCAAAAATTACCAATTTAAGTATTCCATTAAAACATTCAAAAAAGCCAAAATTGGTTTTGTCAGATGTATTTGTTTACCCAGACTTAGAGCCATTGCTTGAGGACGATAATGTGGTTCAATATCCAAACTCATCTGATTTGATTGATAGAGTTAAAAACGAAGAAAAAGTAAGTGTACTTATAGAAGGAGCTGACCAATCAGGCAAAACATCTTTGCTTTATGTACTTTATAAAAGATATTATGAAATGGGTTTAACACCCATCTATTTAAGAGGAAAGTATTGTAACGACACTGATGTAAAGAAATTAGTCAAAAAGGCTTTGAAAGAACAATACAATAATGAAAATGTAGATTTGTTTTTTCAACTTGATAAAAAAGTTCTTTTTATTGATAATTTTCACAAATCAAGCCTTAACTCAAAGTACAAAAAACGATTAGTTGAATCATTTAACAATAATTTTGATTGTATAATTGTTACATCAGATAACACTTATAGTTCAAAAAATGTAACAGAAGAAGCGACTAGTTTTACGCAATACCTGAAGTATAAACTTTTACCGCTCGGTCATGAAAAGAGAAGTGAATTAATTGAGCAATGGCTTTTAATAGGAGAAAATAAACTAACGGTTCAGGAAGAGGTAATTTTAAAGAATGTTAAACTAAGATTTAATGAAATAAATTCATTGATTGGCAATAGGTTAATGCCTTCTTACCCTATATTTATTTTGACACTTTTACAAAGCCTAGATGAAAATCTTCAGAATTTTTCACAAACCTCTTATGCTAATATTTACTTAGTTTTAATTAAAGCAGGTCTAATTAAAGAAGGTATTAAAGATTCTATTTTGACAAGCTTGCTTAACATACTAAAGGAACTTGCCTTTTATATGTATGATAATGGAAAAAACCCATTAAATAGAGATAATTTTGATGATTTCATTAGGGATTATACAAATAAATATTTCCGACATAAATCATTAACTAATGACAAAATTCTTAATGTACTTTGCAATTCCAACATTTTAAAATTTGATGATGAGTATTACTCTTTTTCGTACAAGTACATTTATTACTTCTTGATTGCTCAAAAAATTTCAACCGAAATAGAAAGTTATCAAGAACTAATATACGAGTTATGTAATAATATTCATTTAGAGATAAATGCCAATATTTTAATTTTCCTTTCTCATCATTCCAAAGCACAAATACTAATTGACAATATTGTTTTCACAAGCGAAATACCATTTGAAAAGGCTTCGCCTTTGACTTTAAACAAAGATGATGAATTTGTGAAATTCATTACAGAATTTACAAATGAAATTAAAGATGAAATTATTGAAGATAGAAATCCAAAAGAAGAAGTAAAAAAGGAACTTAAGAAAAAAGATGCTATTGAAAGAAATAATCAAAACGAAGATGATAATGAAGAAGGGTTTTTACCTACAGAAGCAATCGAAATGAATCAAGCGTTTAGAACTGTAAAAATCATTGGTCAAATAGTTAAAAATCAAAGTGGTGATTTTGAAAAGGAAAAACTCATTAAACTTGTTGAAGCTGCCTACAATACTATTTTCCGTTTCCTAGGTTTTTATTCAGGAATGTTAGAAAAAGATAAAGAATTACTTATCGAAGCTATTGTTGAAGATATAAAGAAAAAGGAGGAAGAAAAGAGAAATAGACGTGGTGAAGTAGATGTTAAACTCATAGAAAAAACCGTTAGAAATATTCTTCAATTTATTTCTTGGCGTATCTGTGTTGACAGTATGACTAATTTAATGTTCGCAATAGGAACTAAGGGACAAAATGAATTATTTGATAGAGTCAATTCAAACATTGATTCCCCTGCATCAAAAATAGTAACATTTGCAATCAAGACATTCTATGATAAGATAGATACAAAGGAATTAGAAAAATTATTTGATGATGTCAAAGATAACTATTTGGCTCAGTGTATCCTAAGAGAATATATAAAGAGATATTTATATACAAATTTTGTAGAGAGAAATAAGCGAGATCGAATAATTCAAATAGCAGGATTTAACAAACAGAGATTGATTGGTAAAATGAAAAAAAACTAAAGCCTTTCAGGTAACGATATATACTCGAAATAGGCGGAATAATAGTAAAACAAAGTTTTTTTGGCTCTTTTCAAACTAAGTGTACAAATGAAAGTTTGATGCTTTAAAAGTATCTACTTTTCATATTTTAACCGTTAAATTTTTAATACATGAAAAAAATAATCCCAATACTCGTTCTCCTAATAAGTTACTCACTTTCTGCCCAAGAATTTGAAGTCCCCACCAATGCCACGTTCAACACGCCGCAAGACTTTAAGAATTTTGAACTGGGCATAGTACAAGCCTATAACTGGCTGTTAAACACCCCAGTAAACCAAGAACCTCAAAAACGTAAAGAGGTTAATGCCTTTTTAATGCGTTGGCTGGAAGGCAGCCCCAGTGTAACGGTAGAGATAAACCCAGAAATTATTACCTTTTTAGATTGCCCCGATTGTTTAATGATCTTTATGGGTGGTTGGACTATCCATACACTTAACAACAACTATGACAAAGACCCTGTAAAAGGAGCTACTGCTGGCATACGCGGTGTGATGGACTTTTACCAAAAGAACCGTGAAATGCTAGGTAAGAACAAAGCTATAGAAAAATACCTGAAACTGGAAGAAAAAGGTAAACTGGAGCCCTTTATCGCTGATAAGTTGAAGTGAAATTCACCAGTAATAAATTATTTTCTTAGAACTTGTACAACTGCCAAAGTTTTATCAAATTGCGGGCTTTTAAATTCAAACTGAAAACCTGATGAAACAATATATTCCCATAGTATTTATTCTTTTACTTGCCGTAAGTTGTAACAAACAAACTTCAAAAATTAGTAACGGAACGCCTTTTTACGTAGGCACTTATACGGATGGTGATAGTAAAGGAATTTACCAATATGCTTTACAGGAAAACGGAATGTTAGACAGCATAGGCCTTGCTGCCGAGGCTGATAATCCATCATTTTTAACAAAAAGTAAAGATGGTAACTACCTGCTTGCCGTAAGTGAAATTAGTGACAAGCATAAAATGGGAGCTGTGGAATCTTACAAAATTGACGGCAACTCATTGAAATTACTCAGCAAACATTCTTCCGGAGGGGCGCATCCTTGCTATATAACCGTAAATGATAAAGGCTACGTGCTAACTGCCAACTATACAGGAGGCAACATCGGTATGCACCAACTAAACAACAGAGGAGAACTATCTGAACTGCTTTTTGTACAGCAACACAGTGGAAGAGACAGTACTGACCGCCAAGAAGGGCCACATGCCCATTCTGTTTGGTTTGATGGTACTAAAGGCAACGTAATAAGTGTTGATTTAGGAACCAATGAGCTATGGTTTTCTAAATTAGATACGTTGGAAAATAAACTGGTATTGGCAGATTCCGCTAAACTAAAAATGAACTCCGGGGCAGGGCCAAGACACTTAACTTTTCACCCAAATGGCGAATGGATCTATGTGGTGAATGAACTCAACAGTACTGTACGGCAGCTTATTAAGACCAACGAAGGATTGTATGTAAAAGGCACTGTTACCTCAACATTACCGGCAGATTTTAATGGTGAAAGCTATTGTGCTGATATTCACATAAGCCACGATGGTAAATTTGTATATGCCTCCAACAGAGGCCATGATAGTTTGGCTATCTATAGTGTTGACCCTGATACGGGAACACTCAGTCTAGTTGGTTTTGAATCCGTTAAAGGAAAAACACCACGTAACTTTACCCTAACTCCTAATAACGAATACTTACTAGTTGCCAATCAAAACTCAAACAATATAGTTTCTTTTAAGAGAGATAGCGTTACAGGTAAACTAACTTTTGTTGATGAAATAAAGGCCCCTAAACCGGTTTGTATTTTGTTCTAAAAAAAGCCCCACCGGGCGGCAGGGCAAGAATACTTTCTCTTTTTCGTATCGTTAAGGCTTAGTTTCCTTTTTTAAAGTCTTCTAGAAACTTTGCCAATCCAATATCCGTTAAAGGGTGATTCAACAATCCGTCAATAGCTTTCAAAGGCCCTGTCATTACATCGGCTCCAATCTTGGCACAATCAATAATGTGCATGGTATGCCGCACAGATGCTGCTAATATTTGTGTTTCAAAACCGTAATTATCGTAGATCAAACGTATTTCTTGTATCAAGCCTAATCCATCTGTGGAAACATCGTCCAAACGTCCAATGAATGGCGATACATAGGTAGCTCCGGCTTTAGCCGCCAACAAGGCCTGCCCTGCCGAAAACACCAATGTGCAATTGGTCTTAATGCCTTTATCAGAAAAATATTTGATGGCTTTGATACCATCTTTTATCATAGGTACTTTTACTACAATTTGAGGATGCAGTTTTGCCAATGCCTCACCTTCTCGTATCATACCTTCAAAATCAGTGGCAATAACTTCTGCACTTACATCGCCATCAACTATCTCACAAATAGCTTTATAGTGATTTATAATATTTTCGTGGCCGGTAATACCTTCTTTGGCCATTAAGGAAGGATTGGTGGTAACACCATCAAGAATACCCATATCTTGGGCTTCTTTTATCTGATCTAAATTTGCTGTGTCTATAAAAAATTTCATGCTTCTTTTCTTGTGTCAACAAATATACTGCTTACAGAAAGTTAATTTTAAAACCCTGCCGGTAATTTATTAACAGATTATACATGTATGTTTAAAACTTCAATAAGAGTCTAAACCATATTGTAGTAACGAACGAAATGGTGATTTCATATAAAGGGATAAGAAATTACAACTTGTAATGGTTCATCAGTAGTTTTTCATATACCTTATCGGGAAGGATACGTTTGAGCACTATGGAAAACTTTTCCATAAAACCACCTACTTTGTAGTGTACTTTTGGTTTATTGGTTTGAATGATCTTATACACAGCATCAGCCATTACATTAGGGTCTTTTCCGCTGGTAACGTGGGTATCCATCAGTGCCAAATTTTCAGCATATTTTTCTTTGTAAGGAGAATTTTCAAAAACAGGCGTATGATACCTGCCTGCGGCAATATTGGTAGCAAAATCTCCCGGGGCTACATTAACAACTTCAATTCCAAAGGATTTAATCTCCATCCGTAAAGCTTCAGTAATCAGCTCCAATGCTCCTTTCGTGGCAGAATAAACTCCCCTAAAAGGTAAACCCATATAACCTGCTATGGATGTAACATTAATTATCAGGCCACTTTTCTGTTTCCTCATGTGTGGTAACACAGCTTTCATTACATCAATGGCGCCAAAAAAGTTGGTATTAAAAACCCCACGCATTTCATCGGTTGGTGTATCTTCAATAGGGCCGGTTATACCCATCCCCGCATTGTTGATAAGGATATCTATTCTTCCTTCAATTGAAATAACAGCCTTAATTGCCTGTTCAATACTGTTGGTATCTGTAACATCCAGCGAAAGCATTTTTATACCCTCAACTACTGTTTCTTTTGGGTTTCTGCTAGTACCATAAACCATAAAACCCTTGGTAACTAAATACGAGGCAATACTTTTACCAATTCCGGATGAAGCTCCGGTAACAAGAACAACTTTTTTCATTTTATAAAAGTAAGTGTAACACAAAAGTAAAAAATGTGTAACAAATTGACCGATAATGGCACTAATGATTTAAGTAAAATTGGAAAACGTATGGAAACAAAAAATGGCAAGCTACCTACATCACACCGCTACAACCTAATACCTTTGCTGCATTCCTGCCCTGGAGGGTTCAAAGGGAGCTGGTTGTGTAGGACTTGCCGCTGCAAAAATACAACCTATTTCTGATTTTACTAAGAATTTTAGCATTTTTTAACGGGTAAAAAAACCGCTAAAAATAAAATGCTACTACATAAATAGTTATATTTGTTTAACCTAATCAAAAACTCTCAACAAATGGAAAATCAACAAAAACCAAGAAAAAATTTAATGTGGACCTACGGACTTATTTTAGGTTTTGTAGGAATTTTACAAAGTGTTGCATATTATGCAATGAATAATACCTATGGTAATCAATGGTATAAAACTGTAATAAGCCTTGTTATTATGGCCGTAGTAATCTTTCTAGGCATTAAAGAATACAAAAAGAATAATAATGGATTTTTGTCATTGGGACAAGGCCTTAAAACCGGAATAGGTATAGCTTTAGTTGGAGCTATAATTTCTGTAATATATACTGTTCTTTTTGCAAAATTTATTGAACCAAATTTTGTAGAAAATATTGTAGAAATGCAAAGACAACAATTCTTAGAAAACCCTAAAATGACAGATGAAATGATTGATACGATGAGTGAAAATACAAGAAAATACTTTTATCCTGTTACTATTGGAGTAATACTTATTTCAAGTTTGTTCTTTGGTTTTGTTATTTCTTTAATTACATCACTCATCATGCAAAAAAAGGAAGAACAATATTAAAAATCAATTAAATACATGAACATATCAGTAGTTATACCACTACTTAACGAAGAAGAATCTTTACCAGAATTACACGATTGGATTGCAAAAGTTATGCAATCCAATCGGTTTTTATATGAGATCATTTTTATAGATGACGGCAGTACCGACAATTCATGGGGAATTATTGAAAATTTATCCAACCAGAATGCATCAGTAAAAGGTGTCCGCTTTCAGCGTAATTATGGAAAATCACAAGCCTTGCATGCGGGTTTTGATCTGGCTCAAGGCGATGTGGTCATCACTATGGATGCCGATCTGCAAGATAGCCCTGATGAGATACCTGAACTTTATGACCTGATAGCCAACCAAGGCCATGATCTTATCTCCGGCTGGAAAAAGAAACGTTTCGATTCTACCATCCGTAAAAATCTACCTTCAAAACTTTTCAATGCTGTGGCACGCAAAACCTCTGGTTTGCACCTCCACGATTTCAACTGCGGCTTAAAAGCCTATAAAAATGAAGTGGTAAAAAACATTGATGTATATGGTGAAATGCACAGATACATCCCTGTACTGGCAAAAAATGAAGGTTTCACCAAAATTGACGAAAAAATAGTGCAGCATCAAGCACGTAAATATGGTACTACAAAGTTTGGCATGGATAGGTTTATCAACGGTTTTTTAGACCTTATCACTATTTGGTTCTTGTCAAGATTCGGCAAACGTCCTATGCACTTGTTCGGTCTATTAGGTAGCCTTATGTTCTTTATCGGTTTTTTATTTGCTCTTTATTTAGGGATTGATAAATTATTCATCAACCCAACGGGAAGGCTCATTACAGCAAGGCCACAATTTTATATATCATTGGTAACCATGATCATAGGTACACAGTTATTCTTAGCAGGTTTTATTGGTGAACTTATCTTGCGAAATAAAAGAAGTGAGGATGATAGGTATAAGGTAAGTGCTAGAATAAATTTATAGAAAATTTTTCCCGTAAGGTGATAAAAATTACACTACTTTTTTAGTGAAAATTCTCTTAAAATACCTGTTCTAAAAGACAAAAGAAGCCCCAACTAGTTTTATAAATTACTACCTTTGTAAAAAATAAGCAATCATGGAAAATGAACAGATCATCCAAAAGGCCAATGAATGGTTACAAAGCCCTTTTGACAGTGATACGCAACAAAAAGTACAGCAGTTACTAGCCGAAAATTCTGATACTCTTATCGATAGTTTTTATCAGGATATGGAGTTTGGTACTGGCGGTATGCGTGGCATTATGGGTGTTGGCACCAATCGCATTAACAAATATACACTTGGCAGGGCTACGCAAGGGTTATCTAACTACTTACACAAAACCTATTCAGGTAAAGAATTAAAAGTTGCTATTGCCTATGATTGCAGACATAATAGTAAAACGTTGGCTAAGATAGTGGCTGATGTATTTACGGCAAATAACATCCGTGTATATCTTTTTGAAGATCTGCGGCCTACGCCGGAACTTTCTTTTACTGTACGCCATTTAGGATGTGATGCCGGTATTGTGTTAACCGCTTCGCATAATCCACCTGAATACAACGGCTATAAAGTATATTGGAATGACGGCGGTCAAATTGTACCTCCGCAGGACAAAGAAATTATTAATGAAGTTTACAGTGTTGACTTCAGTAAAATAAAATTTGAAGCCAACGATACACTTTTACAATACGTTGGCACTGAAATAGATAAGGTTTTTATTGATGCATGTGTTAAGAACGGAACTTTTAATACGCCTAGCAGAAATAAATTAAAAATTGTTTTCACTCCACTCCACGGAACATCTGTAATGGCAATTCCTGCCGCTTTAAAGCAAGCCGGATTTACTGATGTAACCATTGTGGAAGAACAACGCAAACCGGATGGAAATTTCCCAACGGTGAAATCACCTAATCCGGAAGAACCTGCCGCATTGAAAATGGCTTTGGAATTAGCTGATAAAATTAACGCTGATATTGTTATAGGAACCGATCCAGATTCAGACAGATTAGGTATTGCCGTAAGAGACATGGAAGGCAATATGAAACTGCTCAACGGTAATCAAACCATGAGTGTTATGACCGATTTCCTACTAAAACAATGGTATCAGGAGGGCAAATTAAACGGAAAACAATTCGTAGGCTCAACCATAGTTTCAACGGATATGGTTAAGGAAATTTCCAGAAGTTATAATGTTGAAACCAAAGTAGGTCTTACCGGCTTTAAATGGATTGCCAAAATGATCCGTGAAGCTGAAGGGACACAAGAGTTTATTGGCGGTGGCGAGGAAAGCTTTGGTTATATGGTAGGCGATTTTATTAGAGATAAAGATGCTGTTACAGCTACCCTTTTGGCTTGCGAAATAGCAGCTCATGCAAAAAATAACAATTCATCTGTTTATAAAGAGTTGTTGCTTTTATACTGCAAACATGGTTTTTATAAAGAACATTTGATATCCTTAGTTAAAAAAGGATTGGATGGCGCACAACAGATCAAACAAATGATGGTTGATCTTAGAAATAATCCTTTTAAAGAAATTGATGGCTCTCCTGTTGAATTTTTGTATGATTATCAGTCTTCTGTTTGTCAAAATCTGCTTACCGGAGAAAAAACAGACATTACCATACCAAAATCAAATGTGCTGATCTATCAAACAAAAAATGGTACTAAAGTAGCTGCAAGACCTAGCGGTACAGAACCTAAGATCAAATTTTATTTTAGTGTAAATCAACCTTTAGAAAAAATTGAAGATGCCTATGCCGTTGAAAAACAACTGGATTATAAGATACAACGCATCATCAAAGAACTGAAGTTAGATCAATGACCTATTTCAAAAAAATAATTCGCTTTGCCCTACCCTACAAAAAGTATGGCTTTTTAAATATTTTCTTTAATATATTGTACGCATTGTTTAGCGGATTATCATTTATGGTATTGATGCCGTTGTTACAGATCATCTTTAAAAGTGATACCAAAAGAATAACTGTTAAACCTGTATTTGAAGGTATAACCAAAGCAGGTGATTACTTTAAAGATTACATGAATTATATGATTACCTCTGTTGCCGGAGAGGATAAATCTAAGGCATTAATTGTAGTCATCTTACTAGTTATTGTAGTCTTTTTATTAAAAAATCTTTTCAATTATCTGGCAATGTATTTCATTACTTTTTTGCGAAATGGAGTACTTAAAGACCTTAGAAATGAATTGTATGACAAAATAGTTAGCTTACCGCTATCCTATTTTTCTGAAAAAAGAAAAGGTGATATCATGGCTCGCATCGGCACAGATGTCCTTGAAATTCAAACATCTTTTTTATCTATCTTAGAATTGATTTTCAGAGAGCCATTGACCATTCTGTTCACTATAATTTTTATGCTTACCATAAGTATAAAGCTTACTGTTTTTGTATTCATTTTTATTCCAATTTCTGGACTATTAATCTCTATAATCGGAAAAAGTTTAAAACGAAAATCTGACAGAGTGCAACATGAGCAAGGCTATTTCTTATCCTTACTGGAAGAAACACTAACTGGCCTTCGTATCATTAAAGGCTTTAATGCCGAAGATAAGTTTAGTGAAAAATTTAGAGAATCTACTTCTCGTTTCAATAAATTTTCCAACAGTTTATTAAACCGAACCAATTTAGCAAAACCTACCAGTGAGTTCTTAGGAATAGCCGTTATCGCTGTTCTTTTATGGTATGGAGGCACATTAGTTTTGGTTGATAAATCATTGGATGGTGAAGCATTTTTAGCTTTTATGGGATTGGCTTACAATATCTTAACTCCTGCTAAAGAAATTTCAAAAGCTAGTTATAACGTTAAGAAAGGTAACGCTGCTGCGGAAAGAGTACTAGAAGTATTAGAAACAAAAAACCCTCTAAAAGACAAAGAAAACGCTATTGTAAAAAGTAGTTTTGATTCGGAGATTGAATTTAAAAATATCTCTTTTAAATATGAAGATGAGTTTGTTTTGAAAGATTTTTCGCTTACCATTCCCAAAGGGCAAACTGTAGCACTCGTAGGGCAATCAGGCAGCGGAAAGTCTACATTGGCAAATCTTGTAACACGTTTTTATGATATCAATAAAGGAAGTATTTTAATTGACGGAACAGATATTAGGGAGCTTACAAAAAAGTCGTTGAGAAGCCAGTTAGGAATCGTTACACAAGATGCCATCCTTTTTAATGATACTGTCAAAAATAATGTACAATTAGGTGTTCAAAAAGCTACTGACGAAGAGATCATAAATGCCTTGAAAGTAGCCAACGCATGGGAGTTTGTAAAAGACCTGCCGCAGGGTATCGAAACCAATATTGGTGATGGAGGTAATAAACTTTCAGGTGGGCAAAAACAACGTTTAAGTATTGCCAGGGCAGT
>JAGQYU010000253.1 GCA_020435885.1 Flavobacteriaceae bacterium | reverse complement strand
TTTCTCATAATAATTGTTACAAACAACTAAAGACTAATTACCAATAGCTACCCTTTCCATTGCTTTATCAATAGCTTTAGCTGTTTTTTCAATATCCTTTTCGCTTAAAGCGGAAGAAAGAAACCATGATTCAAACTGAGAAGGAGGAATAAAAACTCCCTCTTTTATCAACTGCCAAAAGAATATAGCAAATTGTTCTGTATTACATGCTTGAGCATCTTCAAAGTTATTAATTGGTTTGTTGGTAAAAAACGGATTGATCATAGAACCGAACTTATTCACCACTAGATCAACACCGTATTTTTTTGCAGATTCTAGCAATAATACCTCTAAAATACTACTCAACTCGCTAAATTTTTGATAAGGATCTTGCTTTTTTAATTCAGTAAGTGTAGCTATACCTGCCGCCATAGCAATAGGGTTGCCTGATAAAGTCCCTGCTTGATACATGCCGCCTAACGGAGCTACCATTTCCATGATCTCATTACGGGCACCATAAGCTCCCACAGGAAAGCCTCCACCAACTACTTTTCCTAAACATGTAATATCGGCTTGTACCCCTAATAATTCTTGAGCACCGCCAAACTTTGAGCGGAAACCCGTCATCACTTCATCAACTATCAACAAAGCCCCTTTGGAATGCACATATTCTTTCAACTCAACAAGGAAATTATCTTTAGGTAACACTACACCCATATTGCCTGCTATCGGCTCGATAATTACTCCGGCAATATCATCATGTTTTTCAAAGTGTTGCTTTACAGAATCCAGATCATTATACTTAGCTATCAAGGTATTTTTTACGGCTTCTTCAGGCACACCTTTACTCCCAGGAAGGCTTAATGTAGCCAAACCTGAACCAGCCGCCACCAATAAAGCATCGGAATGTCCGTGATAACATCCTGAAAATTTAACGATCTTGCTTTTGCCGGTATAAGCTCTTGCTAAACGGATAGCACTCAACACTGCCTCAGTTCCGGAATTTACAAAACGCACCTTATCCATCCCCGGAAAGGCATTACAAACAATTTCGGCAAGTTTTATTTCGTTCTTAGTTGAAGCACCAAAAGAATAACCATTTTTCAGTGCTTTTTCAACTGCTTTTTGTACTTTTTTATGTCTATGCCCTAAGATCATAGGACCATAAGACAACACGTAATCTACATACTCATTGCCATCAACATCAATAATTTTACTGCCTTTAGCTTTTTTGATGAATAACGGGTTCCCTCCAACCGATTTAAAGGCTCTTACAGGGGAATTTACTGCCCCAACTAAATGTTTTAAACCTTTTTTATATAATTTTTCTGATTCTTTAAAATTCATTCCTAAACTTTTGGTTTTGCTTTTTGCTATCAACTAAGAGCTAACAACCAATAGCAAAAAACTATTTATTTAACAACTTTGCTACTTCTTTTGCAAAGTAGGTGATAATGATATCAGCACCAGCCCGTTTCATAGAAAGTAAACTTTCCATCATTACACGCTCACCGTCAATCCATCCTTTTTCGGCGGCAGCTTTTATCATAGCGTACTCTCCACTAACATTATAACATGCTATAGGTTTATCAAAATTATTTTTCAGATCGCGAATAATATCCAAATACGACAATGCGGGTTTTACCATTAAAATATCTGCCCCCTCAACATCATCATAGGTAGCTTCACGTAGACCTTCGTTGCGGTTAGCCGGATCCATCTGATACGTTCTTCTATCTCCAAAAGCAGGTGCAGAATCTGCTGCATCTCTAAAAGGACCATAAAATGCTGAGGCGAATTTTACGGAATATCCCATAATTGGCAAATCATAAAAACCGGTATCATCCAATGCTTGACGGATAGTTTCAATGGTTCCGTCCATCATCCCTGAGGGCGCTACCATATCCACTCCAGCTTTAGCATGTGATACTACTTGTTTGGCTATATTCGGTAACGTAGCATCATTATCCACATCATGATTGTGAATGATTCCGCAATGCCCGTGACTGGTATATTCGCAAAAGCAAACATCAGTAATAACATATAAATTTGGATAGTTTTTTTTGATAAATCGAACGGCTTGCTGCATAATACCCTCATCATTCCATGTTTCCGAGCCTGTATCGTCTTTTTTTGCAGGTATACCAAACAACAACACTGCCGGAATTTTTAAAGCCGATACTTCATCTAGTTCTTTGCTTAACTTATCTAGAGAAAATCTTTTAATCCCCGGCATGGAGGCAATTTCGGTTTCTATGTTTACTCCTTCTTCAATAAATAAAGGATAAATAAAATCGTTTACAGAAAGGCTGGTTTCTCTTACCAACCTGCGAATATTTTCGTTTTTTCTTAGTCTTCTGGTTCTAAACATAACTTTTGTTAACTAGTTCTATAACACTTTCAACTAAAGGAGTGTGAGATATAACTACATCCTTAGTATATTTTTTGGCTTCTTTAGCAGTAGTTTTACCAATGCAATAGGCCACACTACTACCAAATGTATTCATTTCTACAAAACTTTTTACCCCTGATGGGCTAAAAAACAGAATGGCATCAAACTCTTCTTCAAATGGTTTGGGTTTTAATACAGTTCGATACACTTCTACCTCATTAACACCAAAACCGTTTTTTGTTAAAATTGAGGGAATTTCCTCTCTGCGGATATCACTGCAAAAGAAAGTGACTTCTTTCTCTTTTAAATTCTTAGTCAAATAATTAGCCATATCTTCTCCATACTTTTCATAGTGAGAGACTTTACCTATTTTACTTTCAACCAGTGCTTTTGTCTTTCTGCCAACGCAGTAAATATTCTTAAAACGCAACTCATCTGGAGTGAAATTAAAAAGTAATCCTTCTAGGGCATTTTTACTGGTGATAATTACATGGCCGATAGGTTCTTTTACCAAGTTTGGCGATAACCTGTTATAGCGTATATCAATAAAATCTGTATCAGTAACGTTAATTTCTTTGTTGAACATCCGTAATTGCTCAACCGAAAGTTTTTTGGTAGCTAATATTTTTA
>JAGQYU010000035.1 GCA_020435885.1 Flavobacteriaceae bacterium | reverse complement strand
ATGTTACCGGAATAAGAATTTACGATAAGTATGAAGTGAGCCTCCCAAAACTGGGGATTGTACCTATGTTGGATGAAGAAACCGGCGAAACAGTGTTGGTTAACACAAATTCAAGCAAAGTAAGAACAGCTTATAAAGCACATTATCTGCAACATGTAGATTATTTTGAAAATGTTTTTACCAGAAGTGGGTCTGGAACTATTCATATGCAGGTGGAAGATAGTTATGTAAAAAAATTATTAGGATATTTTAAACGAAGAGGAGCTAAGAGATGAAAAAGATTTTCCTACATATTTTTTTATGCATCGGATTTACAGCTATTGCTCAAAACCAGCCAAAAGTTACTGCTAAAGCAGATACTACTAAAATACGGATTGGTGAGCAGATCAATTATGAAATAACTGTAGAGCAGGCAGAGACAGGCGTTATTTTCCCTGAGTTGCAACTAGACAGCCTTGGGCATATTGAAGTAGTAGAATCTTTAAATATTGATACATTAAAAAATCGTCTAGTTAAGAAATATAAACTCACCAGTTTTGACAGCGGTAGTTATGTAATTCCAAAACAGTCCGTTTTTATATGGAATCAGCCGTATTTTACAGATTCTATCCGAATAGACGTTGCCACTGTTGCAGTAGACACCTTAAAACAAAAAATGTACCCTATCAAGGCAATTCATAAAGAGCCTTATACTTTTGATGATTTTAAATCGTATTTATGGTGGATATTAGGCATTTTAGCTTTATTGGCCATTATACTCTATTTTGTGCTTCGCAAAAAGAAAACACCAGAAGAGATTATTGCTAGAATTCCACCTTATCAACTGGCATTGCAACAATTAAAAGAGCTGGATAAAAAACAATTATGGCAGCATAACAAGATCAAAGAGTTTTATGTGGAACTGACAGAGATCGTCCGTAATTATATTGAACGAGAATTGAAAGTCCCTGCATTAGAATCAACTACTGATGAACTTATAGAATCTATCACAGATTTTAATAGTTCAGGATCATTAAAACTGCCAAAAGAAACCGTTGATAAGCTACAAAAATTACTGAAAGAAGCAGATCTTGTTAAGTTTGCCAAATACAAACCGCTTATTAATGAAATAGAATTGCATAGAACTGATGCAAGTATTGTAGTTGATGAAATTAAGAATACAGTTCCTCAAATTTCAGAAGATCAGCTAACAGAAGGAACTACAGGAGATCAATTAGTTGAGGTTAAAAAAATAGTTCAGAAGAAAAAATGGAGTACGAAGAGGATTGTCATTACTGCTTTATTAGTTTTTGTATTAACTTTTGTAACCATTGTAGGAGTTTTGGTGTATAAAGGAATTGATTTTGCTAAAGAAAATATTATTGGTCATCAAACTAAAGAACTGTTAGAAGGCAATTGGTTTACCAGTACATATGGTTATCCGTCAGTAACATTGGAAACGCCAAAGATTTTGAAATCTCAAAAAGTAGAGGTGCCTGCTCATTTGAAGGAATTGATTGATCAAACAGCAGCCTTTAATTACGGTAGCCTAATCGGTAATTTCTACATAAGTGTAGTAACTACTCATTTTACAGATCAAGTAGAAACTTATAGTTTAGATGGAGCTGTTGAAGGAGCATTACAAAATATTACAGCTATGGGAGCTACTATTACCTCTACAGATAAAGAAGAAATTTTAATTAATGGTAAAGAAGCGTTGAAGGTAAAGGCTGATTATATTTTTAATAATCCAATCACCAAGAAAGACGAAACGGGTCGCTTAATGATAATCATTTCAGGAAGTAAAGAAGGATCACTTGCTGTTTCCATAGGATATGGTATTGATGATGAAGCCGGAGAAAAAATAGCTGATAGAATAATAAATTCAATAAAGTTGGGAGATGAAGCTGTGGAATAACATGGAATTAACAAACCCTGAGTTTTTGTGGCTGTTGCTACTCATACCGTTATTGGCGGTATGGTACTTTTTTGTGCGCAAAAAAGATGCTGCTAGGCTTAAAATTTCCAGTACAAAAGGATTTGTTCACACATCATTTCTATCAAAGTTAAGGCCACTATTATACGTATTACGATTGTTAGCACTTACTGCACTGATAGTCGCTTTGGCTAGACCTCGTAATGTAGAAGTAAGCACAAAAACAAAAAAAACAAGTGGTATTGATATAGTTATGGCTATTGACGTTTCTGCAAGTATGTTGGCCAGAGATTTAAAGCCTAACAGGTTAGAAGCCCTGAAGGATGTAGCCATCGATTTTGTAAATAAAAGACCAAATGATCGTATAGGTATTGTGGTATATGCAGGTGAAAGTTATACGCAAACACCTATCACTAGCGACAAACGAATTGTTATTAGTACTATTAGGAAATTAAAATGGGGAGATATTGAAGGAGGTACAGCCATAGGGATGGGGCTTGGCTCTGCCGTGAATAGACTGAAAGATAGCAAGGCTGTAAGCAAAGTAATTATTTTGTTGACCGATGGAGTAAATAACTCAGGTTTTGTAGATCCAAACACTGCTACAGAATTGGCAAAGGAGTTAGGCATTAAAGTATATACTATTGGACTGGGAACAAACGGTAGAGCAGAATTTCCGGTGGCTAAAGACCCCAGAACTGGTAAATTGATATTTGAAATGCAACCTGTAGAAATAGATGAAGCACTTCTTAAATCCATAGCAGAACAGACAGAAGGGCAATATTTTAGGGCAACAGACAATGAAAAATTAGCCTCAATTTATGATGAGATCAACAAATTAGAGAAGACTGAAATAGAAGAATTTAAATATTATAATTTTCAAGAGAATTATAGGTCTCTGGTATTATTGGCAGGGCTTTTAATTTCACTGGAAATGTTATTAAGGTTAACAGTTTTTAGAAGTTTTATATAATGTATCAGTTAGAAGAAACATCCTATTTTTACTATGCAGCAGTTATTGTTGCGTTGTTAGTATTGTTTTTACTGATGTCCTTTTGGAAGAAACAGAAACAAAAGGCATTTGCTGATGCTGATTTATTAAAGAAACTCAGTCCGGAAGCCTCTCCGTTCAAATCAGTATTAAAAGTGCTTACAGTAGCATTGGCATTATTGTTTTTGGTCGTTGCATTGGTAAATCCTAAAATGGGCACCAAAATGAAAACGGTTAAAAGACAAGGCGTTGATATTGTCTTTGCGCTGGATGTTTCTAAGAGTATGTTAGCCGAAGATATTGCTCCAAACCGTTTAGAAAAAGCAAAACAGATCATATCTAAAATAATTGATAAACTGGGAAGCGATAGGGTTGGTATTATTATTTATGCGGGGAATGCATATCCGCTATTGCCGATAACAACAGACCATGCAGCGGCTAAAATGTTTTTGCAAAACGCTGATACAGATATGGTTTCATCACAGGGAACTGCTATTAATGAAGCATTAAAACTAGCAAAAAGTTATTATGATGACGATGAGCAAACCAACCGATTTTTGTTCATCATTTCTGATGGAGAAGACCATGAGGAAAATGTTGGTTATATTGCTGACGAAGCGGTTAAAGAAGGAATTAAAATATTTACCATAGGTGTTGGTATGCCGGAAGGAGGCCCAATCCCTATCAAAAGGAATGGTACGCTTATTGAATACAAAAAAGACAGAGAAGGAGAGGTAGTAATTACCAAACTACATAATGAGACACTTGAGAAAATTGCCAGCGATGGTGATGGTGAATATATAGTAGGCAACAATACCACCAAGGCTATTGATTATGTAGAAGAACTACTATTGAATGCTGATAAAAAAGAGTTTGAAACGAAACAGTTTTCAGATTTTAAAGATCAGTTTCAGTGGTTTATAGGCTTTGGAATTTTGTTCTTAGTATTGGATGCTTTAATGCTCAACAAAAAGACAAAATGGATACAAAAGCTCAATTTGTTTAATGAAAATAAGGAGAAGAATTCATGAAAAGGATTATAACAATTTTATTGCTTATCATTGCAACAGTCGCAACAGCTCAGGAAGCTAAAAAGCCTGAAGTAAAAAAGGAAACGAAAGATTTTATCCGTAACGGGAATGATTTTTACAATAGCGAAAACTATGTAGAAGCAGAGGTGCAGTATAAAAAAGCATTGGAACAGCACCCTAATTATGAAAAGGTAAATTATAATTTAGGTAATGCTATTTATCAGCAGGAAAGGTATAAAGAAGCAATGCCATTATATGAATTGGTAGCAAAAACTACGGAGACCAAACTGAATAAGGCTGAATCTTTCCATAACATGGGAAATGTGTTGATGAAAGAAAAGCAATACGGGCAAGCGGTTGAGGCATATAAAAATTCGTTGAGGAATAATCCGAAAGATGATGAAACCCGTTATAATTTGGCATTGGCTCAGAAAATGTTGAAAGATCAGCAGAATCAACAAAATCAAGACAATCAAAATAATCAGGATCAAAACCAACAGCAAGATAAGGACAAAAAGGACGATCAAAATAAAGATCAGAAAAATGATGAGAATGGTGATGATAAAGACAAAAACAAAGATCAAAAAGATGATCAGCAGGATCAGAATAAAAATAATGAAGGCGATAACGATAAACAAAAGCAACAACCTAAACCTCAACAGAATAAATTAACACCTCAACAAATTAAACAGTTGTTAGAGGCTATGAGTAATGAAGAAGATAAAACACAACAAAAAGTAAATGCTAAAAAGGCCCAAGGGCAAAAAGTGAAACGAGAAAAGGATTGGTAGCTACATGAAGAAGATTTTTTACATATTATTTTTCTTAGGTTTTGTAAGCCAGCTTACTGCACAAGAGCTTTCATTTAAAGCGGCAGTCAGTAAAGACAGGCTTGGGGTTAATGAACGCTTGCGGATTACTTTTACCATAAACAAACAAGGAGGAGACGATTTTACACCACCTGATTTCAGAGACTTTAAAGTGTTGGCAGGCCCTATGCAATCTACTAGTTGGTCTGTTCTTAATGGTAAGCAATCTTTTGAAATGTCATACTCATACACCTTACAACCTAATAGAAAAGGTGTTATTACCATCCCTTCGGCGAGTATCACTTATGATGGACAGACTATCAAATCTAATACTGTAAAAGTAACCGTAACGGATGCTGTTGAAATACCAAAAGATCCGAACGATCCACGTTATGTTGCTTCACAAAACATACATTTAATAGCCGAAATATCAAATTCTAATCCGTATGTTGGGGAAGCTATTTCAGTAGTATATAAAATTTATGTAGATGTAACTAAAGTAAGTGTTAGAAATACCAGAGAAATAGAATCGCCTACGTTCAGTGGTTTTTGGAATCAGAACATAGAGGTTAGCCAATGGGAGGCTAAAGAAGGTGAGTTCCAAGGAAAACCACATAGGTATGCTATCATTAAAAAAACCGTTCTGATACCTCAAAAATCCGGCACGTTGTCTATTGACCCTATGGAATTGGAAATTACCGCAGGAGTACCTATCGGCCGTAGAGACCTTTTTGGCAATATGATAACTCAAAACACTACGTTTACCGTTACTACCGGAAAGAGAATTGTAGAAGTAAAACCATTGCCGATTGAGAATAAACCTGCCGATTTTACAGGCGCTGTGGGTGATTTCGATTTTAAAGTTGAAGCCAATAAAACGGAGTTGAAAGCAAATGAGTCTGCACAAATAAAAGTAGAGGTAAATGGTAAAGGAAATTTAAAATTAGTTGAATTACCTAAGATAGAAACACCTGCAGGGCTAGAAAGATATGAACCCGAGCATAAAGAAAACATAGTTACTTCTTTAGGCGGACTTAGAGGCTCGGTTTATGATCAATATACCATTGTACCTCAATACAGGGGTAAATTTAAAATACCGCCTATTTCATTCTCATACTTTAGTCTAGAAGATAAAAAGTATAAGACCATTACTTCCGATGCTATTGTTATTGACGCGCCTTTAGGAAAAACTGCCAGCGAAGTAGATAATGCTCCTACTGTTGTTAAAAAAGATGTTATCAGTAATGCAAAAGATATCAGGTTTATCAGTACTCAGGCAGATTTACAACCAAGAATTGTAAAAAGTGATTTTTTAGGCTCTAAATTATTCTACTCGTTGTTATTGTTGCCTTTGTTGGCTATTCCTTTAGGGATTTTCATAGGTGCTAAGAAAAAACAACGTGATAGCGATATTATTGGTAATAAGCGGAGAATGGCAGACCGATTGGCCAGAAAATACCTTTCTGAAGCCAAAAAGAAACTTGGTAATAAAGAAGGCTTCTATGTGGCGCTGGAAAAAGCATTGCATAATTATTTGAAGGCAAAACTGCACGTAGAAACTTCTGATATCAGTAAAGATAAGATTAAAGAAATATTACAACAACGTAAGGTTGACATGCCAATTATTGATGATTTTATTAAGGTTTTTGATGATTGCGAATATGCTCGTTATACACCAACAACCAATGTAATGATGGAACAAGAGTATAACAAAGCACGTGAAGTGCTTACAAAAATTGATAAACAACTATAAATGGAAAGCATGAAGCGATTAGTTTTTATAGTACTGTTTTTGATGTCTCTGGGCACAATAGCTCAGTCAGCTGATAGTTTGTTTGTAGAGGCCAATAAATTGTATCAGCAAGGAGATTATGAAAAAGCGTTGGAAGTTTATACACAAATTGAAACTCAAGATATAGTTTCTGATGATTTGTATTATAACATAGCCAATGCAAATTACAAACTGAACAAAGTAGCTCCTGCTATTTATTATTACGAAAAAGCATTGATGCTCAACCCAACAAATGAAGATGCTACCTTTAATTTGGGTTTTGCTAAACGTATGGCTATTGATAATATAGAACCTTTGCCTAAAACTTTTATGCAAAAATTTAAAGATGGTTTTGTGCTAAAACTGACCTATAACACTTGGGCATGGTTAGCAGTAATTTTACTATTCTTTTTTACTGTTCTTTTCCTGTTGTACCATTTTTCGTATGATTCTAACCGGAAGCGGTTGTTCTTTACAGTTGGTACCATAAGTTTGTTGTTGGCTATAGTGTCACTGGCGTTGGCATACCAAAATCACGACCATGTGTTGAAGAGCAACTATGCCATTGTTTTTGCCCAACAAACTGAGGTTAAAACAGCGCCCACCATGTCTAGCGAAGTAAATTTTCAGCTCCATGAAGGCACCAAAGTACAGTTGTTGGAAAGTTTGGATAACTGGAAAAAGATTAAAATTGCTGATGGAAAAGTAGGCTGGATTATTGCGGATGATATAAAGGAATTATAAGTTACTTAAAACAAACAGGTAAGATTTCACCTTTCATTAATCGATAGGTATCTATTTCTTTTTCAGATAGTTTTTTAGAATAATCTACTTCATGCACCTCAAATCCAACGGTACGTAGTCTGTCAAAATAATCACTTCCATATACACGTACATGGTCGTATTGACCGAAATGTTTAGCTCTTTCTTCCGGCGAGGTAATACTAAAATCTTCATACGTCTTCTCTTTAGAAAGATCTTGTGGTATTTGGAAGATACCCATGCCACCTTTTTTTAGCACCCTGTGTAGCTCTTGCATGGCTTTATGATCGTCTTCAATATGTTCCAGTACGTGGTTACAGAAGATTATATCAAATTCGTTATCCTCGAAAGGGAGGTCTAAAATATCTGCTTTTACATCCACAATAGGCGAGTAGAGGTCGGCCGTAATAAGTTTTATATGTTTTAATTTTCTAAACCTGCCCAAAAAGCATTGTTCAGGGGCCATATGTAATACTTTTTTGGGTTTGGAAGCATCAAAGAAATCGGTTTCATTTTTTAGATAGAGCCATAATAATCTGTGGCGTTCCAGCGAAAGCGTACTTGGTGAAAGTACATTTGGGCGTTGTGTACCATAGCCGTAGGGCAAAAATTTTCTAAAACTTTTATCATCGATAGGGTCGGTATAGGTAGAACCTTTAAGATAAAAAGCAAGCAATGGTCTTACCCAATAACTGACCTTTATTAAAATAGGCCTTGGAATAGTATTGAGTATTAATTTGAATAATTTCATGAAATTGAAACTATTGATAATCTTCCCTCACAGGACAAAAAACATCGGTTACTTTGCAAGGTGTTAGTGCCTTTCCTGAGTGTTTTACATTAGAAGGAATCACTACAATAGTACCGGGCTGTACAATTTCGGTTTTACCATTAATGGTCATTTCCAACTTACCTTCTAATACTTGTGTGGTCTGCTCATGGATGTGAGCATGTTCTGGTAGAATAGCACCTTCTTCTATCT
>JAGQYU010000252.1 GCA_020435885.1 Flavobacteriaceae bacterium | reverse complement strand
GTACTACCACCACCAACATCAACATATAGATATGATTTTTCGGCATTTACAAGTTCACCTAAATTGGTTGAAGCAATAATGGCTGCTTCAACTTTACCGTCAATAACATCAATGGTTATTCCGGCCCTTTTAGTAATATGCTCTACCACTTTTGTGCCGTTTGTGGCTTCCCTCATAGCAGAAGTGGCGCAAGCCTTGAATTTTTCAACTCCATGTACGCCCATCAGTAATTTAAAGGCTTTCATAGCATCGGTCATTCGGCTGATATTATCTTTTGAGATAATACCAGATGTAAACGAATCTGCACCTAAACGGATAGGAACACGCACCAATGACGATTTTCTATACTGGGTTGGGTAATTTTCTTTTTCAATAATATTGGCTATCAATAATCGAATGGCGTTGGAGCCAATATCAATAGCAGCATATTTTTTAATTTCCAAAATGTGAGTATTTATCTATGTAACTTAGGATATTCAAATAAAAATGTGTTTCCTTTTTTAATGTTCTTCCAATGGTCATCTTCAAACTGGATACCAACTACTCCACAGGTAGGAACATGATCTAGCTTTCTATTACCAAATTTGTTTACAAAATAGCTAATACCATGATCGTGACTAAAAATAATTGCAGACTCATAGCCGTCATCTAATGCTTTTACAGTTTTAATCAAGTATCCATCACTAAAATTATACAATGATTTACTGATCTTTACATTGGCAAGCGGAAAATTAAATGCGTAACTAAAAATGGTAGCTGTATGCAAGGCTCTATTGGCACAACTAGATACAAAAGTATCAGGGCATTTAATTTTATCAAGCAAAGCGTTTGAAACCAAATAAGCATCGTTGATGCCTCTTTCTTTCAGGGGGCGGTCTATATCTTTAATACCAGTGTACTCCCAAGAAGATTTTGCATGGCGTACTATGTACAAAGTTTTCATTAAAGTAATTCTTTAAAATTCAAATATAATTTTTTGAGATGAATTTAAGGTGCTAATCGTTCTTTTTTCCAATCATAATCTGGTTGCAGGGTATAGCGTATCCTATCATGCATTCTATTGGGGCGTCCTTGCCAAAATTCTATGCTTATAGGCCTTACCATATAACCACCCCAATAAGGAGGGCGGGGTATTTCGCTTTCGCGGAATTTTTCTTCATATGTTTTTAAAGCACTGTCCAATTCTTCTCTAGAAGAAACCACGTTACTTTGATGTGATGCCCAAGCGCCTAATTTACTACCATCCGGCCTTGTTTCAAAATAACCATCAGAAAGGTTTTCGGCAATTTTTTCTATCGCTCCTTTTATAATAATCTGTCTTTCCAACGCATGCCAAAAGAACGATAAACAAACGTTGGGGTTCTTTTCTACAGCTTTTCCTTTTTCAGAATTGTAATTAGTATAAAAAATGAAGCCTTCCCATGTATATTTTTTTAGTAGTACCATCCTGTTTTTTGGGAAGCCATCCAGTCCAATAGTAGCAATATTCATGGCGTTGGCTTCCGGTACATTGTCTGCTGTATCAGCTTCTATAAACCAGTCTCTGAAAAGCTCCATAGGGTTCTCAGGAGTATTACTCTCCAACAGAGAATCTTTATCATAATTCATTCTATGATAGCTAAGGTCTTCCATGTTAATTACTTTTTCTGCGTAAACAAAAGTAAGCCTATAAATGTTAACAAGCCATTAATTACGAGTACAAAAAAACTAAAATCAAAATCAAAAAGTTTAATGGTATAGTAATTAATAAGATAGGTAAATATAGGGGCTAAAATTGCAATGAACGGAATGGCTTTGTCTTTGACATTTAGTTTGGTAAACAGCCCAAAAGCATATAAACCGAGAAGCGGCCCGTAGGTATAGCCTGCAAACTGAAATATCTTAGCAATAACACTTTCATCTGCAATAA
>JAGQYU010000034.1 GCA_020435885.1 Flavobacteriaceae bacterium | reverse complement strand
CGGTGATACCTCAACAGGATTATCTCACTTCGTTCGATGATCCCGTTCGGGGTACCCCCGAACATTATTTTTTAACGAGTCCTTAAGAAAGCGAGCTTTCTACGAACTCTTATAAAAAATAATGTGGGGAGAGCAGGATTCGAACCTACGAAGACGAAAGTCAGCGGAGTTACAGTCCGCCCCAGTTGGCCGCTTTGGTATCTCCCCAACACAAATTTTTATTCAAAGAACAGAGCCGGTAGAGGGGCTCGAACCCACGACCTGCTGATTACAAATCAGCTGCTCTAGCCAACTGAGCTATACCGGCACTTTATAACAAAAAACAAACCGCTTTTTGTAACGGTTTGCAAATGTATAAAGTTTTATCTTTTCTACAAAACTTTTTACGCTTATTTTTTTTAGAGGTTTTTATGTGTTAAAAGTACGTTGTTTTTCTTTATTCTTTTTGAGCTGTCTTCGCAGAGAATCTGCTGCCACATCAATACACTCCTCAAATGTTTTACATTGTTTTTTTACTATAAGTTCATCTCCTGGGATACTAATTTTAACTTCTGCAATTTTATTTTCCTTTTCACTGGTCTTTTGAACCTTCAGATAAACATCTGCACTTATAATTTTATCATGAAATTTTTCAAGATTATCCATTTTATTTTGGATAAAATTTACCAAACTTTCGCTAATGTTAAAATTAACTGATTGAACATTTACTTTCATACGCATTTAGTTTTTAGAGCTCCTTGGATGAGCCTGATTATACACTTTTTTTAATTCGTTCAAGCTACTGTGCGTGTAAACTTGAGTGGAAGCTAAACTGGAATGCCCTAACAATTCTTTTACGGAATTCAGATCAGCCCCTTCATTCAACAAATGTGTAGCAAAAGAATGCCTTAACATGTGAGGACTCTTTTTCACTTTTGTGGAAACATTACTAAAATAATCATTAATTATTCTGTAAACAAGGTTTGGATATAATTTATCTCCTTTTTTTGTAATGAAAAGAAAATCGTTAACCGGAGCCACATCATTACGCACATCTATATAAACCTTAAGTGTTTCTTTTACAGAACTTAATAAAGGAATAATGCGCTCCTTATTTCTTTTACCTAAAACCTTAATCGTTGCATTGGAAATATCCAGAGATTGTACTGTTAATTCTATTAACTCAGCTCTTCGTATTCCTGTGGAATAAAAAAGTTCTACTATTAATCTATTTCTTACAGTTTCAAAATCATCTCCGGCATCGTTTGCTATTTGCAATACGTTTTCAACTTCATCTTTAGAAAAAGGTACTTGTATTCGCTTAGCTGTTTTCAATGCCTTATGAGCAAGTAATGGCGATTCTTTTATCTGTTTTGTTTTAACTAAAAACTTATAAAAGGTCTTTAAACTGCTTACTTTTCGGTTGATACTTCTATTGGAAATATTACTGTTGACCATTGCTACTATCCACGAACGGATTTGAGCATAATTAGCATCAACAATAGAACGGTCTTCATATTCCGACAGGCAAAATTCTTCGAATGATCTTAGATCATCACTATATGCTCTTATGGTATGGGGAGAATATTTTTTTTCGAAAGAAAGGTATTCTATAAACTTCTGTATAGGCATAAAAAAACCGTTAGCTTCTCAAATTTACTAAATGCAAAATTTATACACTAACGGTTTAACTTATTTTAAGTAAAAATTAACCTTGCTCTTCTTCAGTTCTTATACCTTGAATGTATTGGGCTTTTTGAACTATTGCACGTCTTTTTACTGATGGTTTTGTAAAGTTCTTACGATCTCTTAACTGTTTCATAGTTTTAGTCTTATCAAACTTTCTTTTAAAGCGTTTTAAAGCTCTATCTATGTTTTCGCCATCTTTTACAGGAATAATTAACATAATGTTGCACCTCCTTTCATACGTGTCTTTTAAGTTTTGGGCTGCAAATATATAAAATGTTTTTTTGAATTCCTTTAAAAAAAGAATCAATAAAAAAGTCCGAATGAAATATCCGGACTTTAAAAATGATTTTTTAAAAATTTTTATTTAGGATCAAGAATATTATTTATTCTTTCTAACACATCTTGTAAATGATATCTGCTCATTCTATCTCCTGTAACAGAAATGGCACTTCTAACATTTCTTTTCAATGTTTCCAATTCTGCTCTGGCAGCTGATCTGATATCAGATTGATTTACATCTACGCGTGTAACTTTAAGATAAGGGCTACTAAAATTAGGAGCATTTTGCCTTTCAACAGTCATTAAATATTGTAACCTATCAACATATGCTTTTTGCAGATTTCTTCTATAGGTATCAATTTTTCTACCTGAACCTAACTCAGACCAAACACCATTTCTAAGATCAGTCATTAATTCTACTAAAGTATATGCTGATGATCCGTTTAAGGTTTCATTTTCAATAACTCTAGCCAATCTACCAAGGTCTAAAATGCTTTCCAATCTATTTTCCTGAAGGTTTCTAATTCGGTCAACCGTACCAGAATATTCTGTTTTGCTTATATAATCTTTATTAATTAACCAATCAGGTGTTTTAAATAGTTCATCGTTAATAAACTGTATAGCTTTCTTTTGTTTCTCTTTAGGAACATGTGTGTAAACAGCACCTTCCTGATCGGTAGTTTTGTAGTATTCATAAACACCACCTACATTAGAAGCCACATGTCCCATGTATCTGTTATATTGAGCTAATAACTGTCCATACATTTCTTTCATATCATCATATGTTTCACCATCTTTAGTTGTCCACTTCTCAAGATTGTTCATAATACGCTTAAGGTTCATAATACCATAGATACTTGCCTTAACAGCATCATCACCTAAATCTTCAGTTTGTGAGCTTGGGTCAACCACACCACCAGCTTGTTGATGGCCAAATCTGTATAACGGATCTCCAGCATGTTTCAAAATCCATTTATTCAATGTTTCTTTTTCATCCTCAGCTGTCTTAGCATCTAAAATTGGTCTGTATCCCCAACTAATAGCATATTTATCATACACTCCTATATCTGGCATTAAAGCCACACCGTTATCACCTGGCTGAGCCACATAATTAAAACGTGCATAGTCCATGATAGAAGGTGCTGTTCCATTCTTTTGAGTAAAACTTGCTGAACGAAGCGAATCAACAGGATAAGCAACGCTACTTCCCATATTATGCGGTAATCCTAATGTGTGGCCTACTTCATGAGAAGAAACAAAACGAATCAAACGACCCATAACTTCTTCTTTAAATTCAGTATCTTGAGCATTCGGATTAATAGCAGCTGTTTGCACAAAGAACCAACCTCTTAACAGGGTCATTACATTATGATACCAGTTAATGTCTGATTCTAAAATTTCACCAGAACGAGGATCACTTACGTGAGGTCCATTAGCATTCGGAATCGGTGAAGCCAAATAACGAACCACTGAATAACGAACATCTTCCGGACTCCAATCAGGGTCTTCTTCAGGAGTTGGAGCATCTTTAGCTATAATAGCATTTTTAAAGCCTGCTGCCTCAAAAGCCACTTGCCAGTCTTCAATACCTTGCTTTATATATTTTCTCCATTGCTCTGGAGTTGCTCTATCTATATAATATACAATCTGCTTTTTAGGCACTACCAACTCTCCTCTTTTAAATTTTTCAATATCCTCATCTTTTACTTCCAGTCTCCATCTATCTAAATAGGTAACTGTTTTACTGCGCTGCGCATCCAAACCATAATCAACTTGTGAAGATGTAAACCAACCTACTCTTTCATCAAACATTCTTCTTTTCATAGGTTCTTTCGGCAATAATATCATAGAGTTACTCATCTCTACAGAAATAGAGCCTGTACTTGCATTAGAAGGAGGGCTACCCGCCGCATATGTTTTTACATGGCGAGCTTCAATATTTAACGGATAACTTTTTAATTTTTCTATGAAAGATCTACTATCATCCAAACGAGAAACTTTATATTGTTTTCTATTCCAATCCGGTAAGCCAAGAGCCATTACATCTTTTGTAAACAATTCCGTTACATCAATAACTGTAGAAGTAGAATCTTTACCAAAAGCTTTTATTGGGAAAGTATACAAAACAGGTTCAAAATTTGAATTCACTACTGCTTCGTGAACTGGAAGCGAATCAGCCGCCACAATAGAGTGCGATACAACTCTTAACAATATTTTTTTGCCATTTTTTTGCCAACGCAATACCTGCGTATTAGTTTTACCACCACCAAAACCAATACCTGACGCAGTTTTAGCGATTCTGGTAACCATTAACATTTCTCTTTCTAACAGAGAATCCGGAATTTCATAAAAATAAGTTTCATCAATCTGATGCACTTTAAAAAGTCCGTCATCAGTCTTAGCATCTTTAGTAATTACCTCTTTATAAGGTAAGATATCTCCTTTTTTAGGCTTTGGAGCCGGAGGAGGTGCTTCTACTTTACTCTTTTTCTTTTTTTTGTTTTTGGTTGATTGTGCCTGCATATCGGTTGAAAAACCTATAACAAACAGCACAATCAATAACCTTAGGATTGATTGTTTTAACATTGTATAAAGATTTGTTTGATAGATAAATTTAATTCCCCGAAAATAGGAAATAGCGAATCAATATTTCTTAAGGAAATGTTAAAGAAAAACATTATTATAAAAAAAAGGAACTACACATTGTAATTCCTTTAAATTTTTGATTCTTAGCCCTTAATATTTGGTTCTACCAGAACGACAGGAGAATTAGTTAATTAGTTAGCTCAATAAATAAATCTTCTCCTTCCTTACTAACTTTAGCCAATTTATTATTGGTAAGATGTTTTATAGTTTTGTCCCACTTTTTATTACTTAAACCAGATTGTTCTTTCAGTTTAAGTAAATCGATTTTCTCTTCCTTTTGCAGGATGGAAAATACAGCTTTTTCATCCTCATTTAATTCCACTGAAGGAGCTTTATGTTCCGGTTTCATTTGAGGGAAAAACAGCACTTCTTGTATAGAAGCGTTGTTAGTCATAAACATTACCAAACGATCTATACCAATACCAATACCTGATGTTGGCGGCATACCATATTCCAATGCCCTTAAAAAATCCTGATCTATAAACATAGCCTCGTCATCTCCTTTTTCTGAAAGACGTAGTTGCTCTTCAAAACGTTCACGTTGATCTATAGGATCATTCAACTCACTATAAGCATTGGCTAGTTCTTTACCGTTTACCATGAGTTCAAAACGTTCTGTCAAAGCAGGATTTGAACGATGTTCTTTTGTTAACGGACTCATCTCCTTTGGATAATCAATAATAAACGTTGGCTGTACATAATGATGTTCACATTTTTCACCAAAAATCTCATCGATCATTTTTCCAACGCCCATAGTTTCGTCAACTTCAATATCCAGTTTCTTACAAACATCTCGTAACTGTTCTTCGTTCATTCCGGCTACATCAAAACCTGTATGATCTTTTATGGCTTGTAAAATAGGAACTCTTGGATACGGAGCTTTAAAATCTATTGTTTTATCGCCCATCATAGATTTTGTAGTTCCATTGGCATCAACAGCAACTTTTTCTAATAGAGCCTCGGTTAAATCCATCATCCAATGGTAATCTTTGTAAGGCACATACAACTCCATGATAGTAAACTCCGGATTGTGAGTTCTGTCCATTCCTTCATTCCTAAAATCTCTGGCAAATTCATAAACACCGTCAAAGCCGCCTACAATTAATCTTTTTAAATATAATTCGTTGGCAATTCTCAAATACAATGGAATATTCAACGCATTGTGATGCGTCATAAACGGACGTGCAGCCGCACCACCTGGAATTGGTTGTAAAATTGGCGTTTCTACTTCTAAATATCCTTTTTGATTTAAAAACTCTCGTATACTGTTCGTAATTTTTGTACGCTTTACAAAGGTCTCTTTAACTTTAGGATTTACGATAAGATCAACATAGCGTTGACGATAACGTAGTTCTGCATCATTAAATTCATCATGCACTTTTCCATCTGCATCTACTTTAGGAAGCGGTAATGGACGTAGCGATTTACTAAGCAATATAAAGTTTTTAACCATCACCGTTTTTTCACCTACCTGTGTTGTAAACAAAACACCTTCAATACCTATGATATCGCCAATATCTAATAACTTTTTATACACTTCGTTGTACAAAGTCTTATCTTCACCTTCACAAATCTCATCTCTGTTAAAATACACTTGAATTCTACCTTCATTATCCTGTAATTCAGCAAAAGAAGCCTTCCCTTGTATGCGTCTGGACATTAGCCTACCTGCAATAACCACTTTTTTTCCTTCTTCAAAATCAGTATCAATAGCTTTTGAATTTGTATCTACAGGATACAACGCCGCCGGATAAGGGTTAATTCCCAATTCTCTTAACTTATCAAGTTTCTCTCTTCTAATAATCTCTTGTTCAGAAAGCTGCATAGTTGTTTTTTTAGAATTGCAAAATTACATTATTTAAAAAAACTGTAAAGTTTCTTTTTGAATAATTTATGTACTGCTTTTTTCATATGATAAAAGTCATCAATTAATTGAAAAACAATACATTATTTTGAATCAAATTAATTTTATTATGAAATTTTAAATAATCAATAAAACATTTTCAAATGAAAAAACTAATTCTAACTATAATTACTGCCTTTTTTTCAACTATATATTTTTATGGACAAGAGCTTTCTCCATACATAAAAGTTGGTGAAACTTCTGAAACCATGCAACAAACCTCCGATAAAATCATAAAAGCTTTAAAAGACAATTCTTTTACCATATTGGGAAGTTATAACCCTTCCGGAAAAAGTTCTTTAAAAGTAATTGCTTTTACAAACTCTAACCTAAAAAGTACAGTTGTCAAAGTATCTGACAGAGGTGCTTTGGCTGCCGCTATGAAAATAGGATTAGTTCAAAAAAACGGAAAAATAACTGTTTCATATACGAACCCTGAATATATTTTAACAGCTTATTTAAGAAATAATTACAATACTTATAAAACTACTTTTGAAAAATTTAGTAATGATGTTAAAAGCGCTCTTGGTACTATAGGAAGTGAGTTTACACCTTTCGGTGGATCTATTGATGCGGAAAAACTAAAAAAATATCACTATAAGGTAATGATGCCTTACTTTACCGATCCAACCGAATTAAAAGAATTCAGTTCTTTTGAAAAAGGATTAGAAACCATAGAAGCTAATCTGAAAGCAAAAAAAGGCAGCACTGTAGAAGTTTATAAAATAGTTTATAAGTCTGAAAAAGTAGCCGTATTTGGTGTTGGTTTGCAAAGTACAGAAGATGGCGAGTCACATTTTCTTCCAAAAATTGGAGAAGCTCATGTAGCTGCACTACCCTACGAAATCATATTGCAAGACAAAACTGCTACAATGCTTCACGGAAAGTACAGAATTGCACTACATTGGCCGGAACTTACCATGGGTACATTTATGAAAATAATGAGTACTCCCGGTGATATTGAAGATACTCTTGAGGCACTATGTGAATAATTCACTAAAAACCTGTAACAATTAAAAAACTAAAGCGACCTATTTTTTGAAGTTTTAACTTTTATATTTGTAAAATAATTTAAAATGGGTTGCTTAAGAGTTTTGCTGTCAATCATATGTCCGCCCTTAGCAGTAGTTGACAAAGGCTGTGGTTCAATTGTTATTGTTTTTTTATTAACGTTGGCTGGATGGGTGCCGGGTGTTATAGCAGCATTGATTATCTTAAACAACCCCAACAACTAAAACATTTATGAAGTTAAAAAATCTTTTCTTTCTGGTACTGTTCAGTGTACTGGCAACCAGTTGTGTTTTTACGGAAGAAATCAACGTTAATAGAAACGGAAGCGGCAATTATTCATTCAAAATTGACATGAGTGAAATGATGAAGTCTATGGGAGAACTTTCCCCAAAAGACTCTCTTGCTACACCTGAAAAACTGGATACCATCATCTATTTTAAAGATATTCTTGAAGAAAGAAAGGACAGTATAAAACAACTGACTAAAGAAGAGCAGGAATTGCTTTATTCGTTGGAAGAATTCAAAATCCGTATGAATATGGATGAGGAAACCAACAAAATGATCATGGATTTTAATTTAGACTTCGAAAATTTGCAAGAACTTGCAGATATGGAAAAGAAAGTCTCTAAAATTCAAGCGTTGAATGACAAAAAGCAAGAAGAGTCAATACCTTCCAAAGCTGATGTTACTTATGAAATGAATGGCAATACTTTTCACCGTAAGGTAACTCTCAAAAAACTTTCTGAAGAAGAAGAAAAAGTGTTTAACAATTCCATTGAGCAATCAAGTTCCTTTTTAGAAGGAAGTTTGTATAAAGTAATCTATCATTTTGAAAACGAAATAAAGAAAGTATCTTTTGAAGGAGCTCAAATAAGTCCTAATAAACGAACGCTAACTATAGAAATTCCGATGGATTCTGTACTTAAAAATCCACGTTTATTAGACTTTGAAGTACTATTGAAATAATGAAAAAGGTAAACCTGCAAGACCTAGGAACTAAAGATTATAAAGCTACTTGGGACTATCAAGAAGAACTTTTTGATGGCATTATCCAAATAAAGCGTAAAAATAGAAACGAAAAACTGAATTTAGAGACCCCCAACTATTTTTTGTTTGTAGAGCATCCGCACGTATATACGCTTGGTAAAAGCGGCGACCTTAACAATTTGCTACTTAACGAAAAGCAGTTGAAAGAAAAAGATATTGCTTTTTACAAAATAAACCGAGGTGGAGATATTACCTATCATGGCTACGGTCAAATTGTGGGTTACCCTATCCTTGATTTGGAAAATTTCTTTACTGATATCCATAAATATATGCGTTTTTTGGAAGAAGTAATTATAAGAACCTTAGCGGAATACGGTTTAAAAACAGAACGCAGCAAAGGTGAAACTGGCGTTTGGTTGGATGTCGATACGCCTTTTGCCCGTAAGATTTGTGCCATGGGAGTACGCAGCAGCCGTTGGGTTACCATGCATGGATTTGCTTTAAATGTAAATATCAATTTAGGTTATTTTGATCATATTATCCCTTGTGGGATTCGTGGCAAAGCAGTCACTTCACTTGAAGCGGAATTAGGCAAAAAAATTGATGAAGCAGAAATAAAAGAAAAAATACTCCATCATTTTGCAGAAGTTTTTGGAGCAACTTTTATAAAAAAAGAAAAAACCGAAGTTTAACTTCGGTTTTATTTTTATTTGTTCAATTTAGTTAGTAAGGTATAGCTAACTAGTTTTCCACTTTTATTATATTCTTCAGTTTTAACCACTCCTACTCCTTCAGCCATCCATTGTTTTGATGTACCTATTCTTTTTAGCCCCATCTTAAATTCAGTAGAATACGAAATCACAATACAATCAAAAGTTCCGGCCGGTGTTGTAATGGTTTCTTTACTTTCTACTTTTCTATCTACCATATTTATACTCATCTTCATATTTATGGGGGTAACTTTAATAGTGGCATCCATGTTTGCATCAGGTAAAGACTGCCCTACTGATAGATTATTTGGGATTTCTAAATTAGTGCCAGTCATATCAATCTCCATGTCCTTATATTGTTGCAAGTAATCAGCACTCATTAATGATTTAAAATCTATGGAAATACCTTTATCGGTACATAAAATATCATACTCCGTTGTTGTAACTTCCTTACCTTTATCATCACTAATAGTAGCTACCATTGTAGCTTTATTCAAAGTAGCATTTTTTACTTCATAATTTACAACAGCCCCTACTTTATCTTTCTTGTCGTAAGTAATTATTTCAAAAGTAGTGCCTTCTTTTAGCGGATAATACTTACTACATGCTAACTGTGCATTGGTTATAGTGGTTGAAAATAACACTATATAAATTGCTAGAATATTTTTCATGATAATCTGATTATTAAATTTTAATAAATTCAACTCTTCTGTTTTTTGCTTTTCCATCATTACCTAAAATAGTGTCCATTTTTTAGAAGTTTCATCATAGACTTTCTTTTCAGGTTTTTTTAAACTTTTTTATGAATTGAGCTTCCGCTTGAGGAGCAAAAAAAGCTCAAAATAAAAAATAATGTAAGGGGGTTCATAGTAGTTTAGTTTAAGTTTTTTAAGTACATAGTCTTAACAAATTTACAGAAAGTATAGGCAGAAAATAAATTTTACTGGTAAAAAGGGGAAAAATCCCCCTAACTTAAAAATCAAAAGATAACTGTTCCGGCAATAGTTTAAAAGATTTACGGTGATGTTCTGTTATCCCTAACTCCCTGATAATTTGACGATGCTCTTTTGTAGGATAACCCTTATTTTGTTTCCAATTATAATGCGGAAAATCTATATGTATCTTTTCCATATACTCATCTCTGTACGTTTTTGCTAATATGGAAGCCGCTGCAATGCTCATAAATTTGCTATCGCCTTTAACAATGGTTTGGTGCGGTATATCTTTATACTTTTTGAACTTATTACCATCAACTATAATAAACTCCGGGGCTACAGTTAATTTATCAATAGACCTGTGCATGGCAACAATAGAACTTTGCAGAATATTTATTTTATCAATTTCATCTTGCCATACAAAACTGACTGCATAGGCCAATGCTTGTTCTTCAATAAAAGGTCTTAACTCTTGCCGTTGTTTCTCTGAAAGTTGTTTGGAGTCATTCAATAAAGGATGCTGAAAATCTTCCTTTAAAATAACTGCCGCCGCCACTACCGGACCAGCCAAGCAACCTCTGCCTGCTTCATCAGTTCCTACTTCCAGTCTTACATCAGAAAATTTGAATTGTAACATAGTACTCCAAAAATAAATGTATAAAAAACCATAACAAAACTTTAGCAATTATTTTTCGGTCAAATATTTTACCTTTGCCTCCAATCGTTTAACTATGCTTAAAAACATTATCTTTTTATTACTATTGATAGCAACACTTGCGGCAAATTCTCAGGTTTTAAGCAGAGATATCAATAGTAGTGGTTTTGACGATGATCCCAATAAAAAATTTCAAGATAGTTTAAACAATAAGTTTGTATCAGTAAAATTAAGCGGAAAGACACATTATACTGATTATAAGATCATTTCGTTTGCATATGATACCACTTACGTTGATACTACTCTAACCATTTATAAAGACTACAAATTCAATTATATAAGAAAAGATAATTTTGAACTGCTCCCTTTTCATAATCAGGGGCAAACTTTTAATCAGCTAGGGTATGATTTTTCAGAGGTATCATTATTTCCTCAACTGGGGGCTAGAGCAAAACACTATAATTATTATGCTGTTGATGATGTAAATTACTATCATGTTCCAACACCCACAACAGAACTTTTTTACAGAACCGGCTTAGAACAAGGGCAAGTGCTGGATGCTATTTTCACCTTTAATACTTCTAAAAGACACAACGCCTCTATTGCATACAAAGGGCTTAGATCTTTGGGTAAATACAGAAACAGTTTAAGCAGCCATGGTAATATGCGCATTACGTACAGTTATGCTACTGAAAATGATAGATATACTATGCGATCGCATATTGTTGCACAAGACTTGACCAATAATGAAAATGGTGGTTTGACTGATGAATCAGTTGCATATTTTGAGAATGACGACCCAAACTTTACCGACAGAGGAAGAATGGAAATAAACTTCTCTGAAGCATCAAATGAACTGCGTGGAAACCGTTATTATTTGGAGCATGACTTTAAAATTTGGCAACGTAAAGATACTGTTAGACATACAAAAAACTATCTAAAAGTCGGTCATACATTCAATTATGAAATTAAGCATTACGACTTTAAACAATCGCCTGCAAATACAACAATTTTAGGAGACGCTTTCAATACAACTATAAATGACAAACGCATGTACGTTATATTGAATAATGAAGCGCATGTGGCTTTAAAATCACCTATTGTGTTAGGCGAAGTTAAATTCAAGGCATCTCACCTAAACTATAACTATAAGTACACAACTGCCACACATATAAATGACACGTTTATTCCGCCAAGTATAGATGGAAATTCTATCAGCGTAGGCGGAGAGTGGAAAACAAAACTTAAAAAGTTTAATATTGAAGCTGATGCGGCGACTATCCTTACCGGAGATCTTACAGGAAACTATTTTAAAGGCTCGGCCATTTATAAGCAAGATAGCCTTTTTACTTTTAAAGGCACTTTTTTGCTAAATTCAAAAAGCCCCAACTTTAATTTTATGATGAACCAGAGTGATTATATTCACTATAACTGGCTCAATAATCTGAAGAATGAACGAACCAGAAGCCTATTGTTCGATCTAACATCTGAGAAAATACTAAATGCTTCTGTTCAGCTTACGCAAATAGACAATTATACTCACTTTGATGAAAATATTAGAGTTAGCCAAACTGATAATACCGTAAATTATCTAAAAGTTAAAGTTTCTAAAGAGTTAAAAGTTGGTAAGTTTGCTTTGAACAATACGTTGATGTATCAAAAAGTAGCACAAGGTAGTTCAGCTTTTAGAGTACCTGAATTTGTTACCAGAAACTCCTTTTATTTTACAGATTATTTGTTTAAAGGCGACCCATTGTATTTACAAACCGGGTTCACATTTAAGTATTTTACCAAATACTACGCAAACAGTTACGATCCAGTACTATCTGAGTTTTACATTCAAAATGCGCAAAAAATTGGAGGTTATCCTGTAGTAGATTTTTTTATAAACGGTCAAGTTCAGCGCACACGTTTATACTTAAAAGCAGAGCATCTTAATTCTTTATTTGGAAAGCCTAATTATTATGCTGCTCCACTTTATCCTTACAGAGATTTTATTGTTCGTTTTGGAATTGTCTGGAATTTCTTTATCTAAACAACCTCTTTTACCAATTGCTTTATTTTGATTTTAAAAGCAGCGAAAGTCAGCGTCATTATTGGGCTTAAATAATTGAAAAAAGCATATCCGGCGTAAGACATAGTATCTACACCCAACACACCACTTTGATAAGCCCCGCAAGTGTTCCAAGGTACTAATACAGAAGTAACCGTACCGGAATCCTCTAAGGTTCTACTCAAATTTTCGGGAGCCAGTCCTTTATCTTCAAACGCTTTTTTGTACATCCTCCCGGGGATAACAATTGCCAAGTATTGATCTGAAGCCAGTGCATTTAAACCAACACAACTGATAACTGTACTTACGAACAATCCAAAAATAGAATCGAATAAATTTAATACGGCTCTACTTATCCTTGCCAAAGCTCCAATGGCATCCATCACTCCACCAAAGACCATGGCGCAGATAATCAGCCAAATAGTACCTAACATACCTTTCATTCCTCCTGAAGAGAAAAGATCATTCAATGCTGCACTTGATGTGGTTATAGAAGTATCTACCGTCATAGCATTCATAACTCCTTTATAGGCAGAGATAAATGATAAATCTTCAGTGCCTGCGACTTGTTTTACCAGATCTGGTTGAAAAATAACAGCAAAAATACCTCCAAGGAGAGTTCCTACCATTAGCGCCACTAAAGGTGGGGCTTTCTTTACAATCATAAAAATTACAATTATAGGAACTATAAATAAAACCGGACTAATATTAAAAGACTCTTTTATGGATGCTAACATTACTGATGTATCCGTTTTACCACTTACATCAAGTGATAAGCTAATAATCACAAAAATGACAAGCGTAATGATAATGGTTGGTACAGTAGTGTACGTCATATATTTAATATGCGAAAACAACTCCCCTCCTGCCATTGCCGGTGCCAAGTTAGTTGTATCGCTTAAAGGCGACATTTTATCTCCGAAATAAGCTCCGGAAATAACAGCCCCTGCCGTCATTCCGGGATTGATTCCCAAGGCATTGCCAATACCTACCAAAGCTATTCCAACGGTGGCAGAAGTGGTCCATGAACTACCTGTGGCTACTGATATGATGGCACAAATAATAACACATGCCGGTAAAAAAATGGATGGGTTTAGTATTTGTAATCCGTAATAGATCATTGATGGGATGATACCACTCAACAACCATGTTCCTGCCAAAGAACCCACAAAAAGTAATATAAGTATGGCTCCTGAAGTAGATCTGATATTTTCAGAAACCTCTTCCAACATCCTTTCATAGGAAACTTTATTAAAAAAACCTACAATGGCGGCAATGGCAGCCCCTAACAATAAAATAAACTGATTACTTCCGTCCAAAGCTGCATCACCAAAAACAAATTTAACATTGAACAACAACATTATTACAAGAGCTACTACGGGTATTAAAGCTTCCCATATGCTTAGCTCTTTGTTCTCTATTATTTTTTGATCTCCAGCTTCTAATTCAGTTAAATTGTTTTGGTTATCCATGTATGTAAATTGTTTTTAAAGCGTAATGATACAAAAAATACTATAAAACTTAAAAAATTGTGAAAATCTGATTGGTATTGAACCTGATACCTTTAATAAGAATCAATTAAAATAACTTTTTCCAATCTTAATTTTGACTGTTAATTATACAATATTGGCTATTAATTCTCAATTTAATGTATTTGGCAGAAAAAATTAAAAAATTTGTTCAATATTATATTAATTTGAAGTATTGACTTATCAATTTAACTCATAAAATGCCTGCTGGTAAATTTGGTAATCCATCCAAAAAACATTTTTAGGCATTCCTTTGACCAATAAAAACAAATAAAAAAACATATGAAAAACACAACACTGGTATTTGTATTTATGATCTCAATTTTAGCAGTATTGACCGGATGCAATAAAAAAAGCGAAAGTTTGAGTGAAAATAAGAGCAATAAGGATTTCAAAATATTTGCTTGGGATTCCTTTAAAAAAGATTCATCCTTTAATCATAAAGCGTATTTTTTAGACCTTAAACAGAAAGGAATAGATGGGCTTTTGTATTCGGCAGGTCATGACCCCAATATTTACAAGCAAATTGGTAAAATTGCTAAGGAAGCAGGCCTTGAATTTCAAGCTTGGATTCCTACTATGGTACAAGCTAACAACCCTGAATTAAAACCAGAATGGTATGCTATAAATGGAAAAGGAGAGTCTGCTTTTGATAAACCCGCCTATGTACCTTACTATCAGTTTTTATGCCCCAATAAAGATGGAGTCTATAATTTTTTAGAAAATCTATATAGTAATGTAGCAAGTTTGGATGAAGTTGATGGAGTTCATCTTGATTATATTCGCTTTCCGGATGTAATTCTGGCAAAAGGACTTTGGGATAAATACGGACTTGTTATGGATAAGGAATACCCTCAGTTTGATTACTGCTATTGCGATGATTGTGTAGCAGGTTTTAAAGAAAAATATAATATTGATATTAAGGAAGTTGAAGATCCTTCTAGCGAACCCTTATGGAAACAATACAGATATGATTTAATTACAGCTATTGTAAATAAACTTTCAGATACTATCCACAAAAAAGGAAAAGTAATTACAGCTGCTGTTTTTCCAGGGCCAAATTCTATTGCAAAAAAAATTGTTAGACAAGAGTGGGATAAATGGAATTTAGATGCTTTTTTCCCTATGAATTATAATGATTTTTACCTTGAAGGAACTAATTGGATAGGTAAAATTACTGAAGAAGAAGTAAAAGCCGTTAACAATTCAAAACCCGTATATAGTGGTTTGTTTATTTGTCCAAATCCACAAAATAAAGGTAATGAATCCGATCCTGAAAATCATGGACTTATTCCAGAAGAACTTGGTGATGCCATAGAGGTCTCTATTCAGAATGGTGCAAAAGGTATTTGTCTTTTTACACCCGGTAGAATGACAGATGAACATTGGCAGGTTCTTTCTGATATCATTAAAAATAGTAAGAAAGAATAGTTTTACTCATAAAAAATATTCAGAGTACTTACCATGCTCTTGATGATCTGTGTTAATGATTTTTGGACACTCACCAATATTCCAAAATGGTTAGAACACACTAGTTCCTTCCATTTAGGTTATACTAAAAATAAAAAGCTCCTCAATTGAGGAGTTTTTTTATTATATATTCAATGATTTGAACAATTCTATTAATTTGCCGTCCGAAGGTCTTGGAGCGTCAGCAGTAACAATATTCCCCTGAGGGTCAATCAATAAAAACCTTGGAATGCCGGTAACTTTGTAAGCATCTACAAATTCTTCATCACCCTTAAAATACAATTGAATACCGGTTAATTCTTTTTCAGCAACCATTTTCTTCCATGTTTCATAATCTTTTTCTCTATCGAGAGAAATACTTACAAAAGCAATATTCTTATCATGATACTCTTCTTCAACTTTCTTTAAAAAAGGAATTTCAGCTTTACAAGGTGCACACCATGTAGCCCAAAGATCGATATAAACATATTTTCCTTTAAGATCATCTAGAGAAGTAGTACCTCCTTTAAAATTCTCATAATTATTGAACTTTGGAGATTCAGCACCTTTAACTAATACGGTTTTCAAATAATTTTGATCGTCATAATTACCAATCACAAATTTTTTAAAATTGTTTATAAATCCTTGTTGGTCAGCAATAAAAGTAGAATCAAGATTTTGAGTACTTTCTAAATCTTTATTGAACTTTTCAACATACGTATCCATTTTGCCCATAAAAGTATCTTTCTCTAACGTATAAAGTGAATCGTTCTCAAAAATTCCTTCTTGGAATAAAGCAGACATTGCTAAAAAACTGCTTGCTTCGTTACCACTACCTTCAAATTTAATGGTTTCATCAAACTGTCCGGCATCTAATGTAAGGTTAATGTCAAAACCATTTTTAAGATATAAACTGGCATACTCTTTACCATCAAACATTGAATAATAGTTTGGCGAAAGTTTTAGTGTGTCTTCAAAAGTTCCGTCTGCATTCAGTTTAATTACTTTTTTATAATCATCTTTACCTTTGATAACTAAAGAATCGCTATTAGGATTTGTGATTTTTCCTTTTAATGTTACGTAGTCTTTAGGAGCTTTTTCGCAAGATACCAGCAATAAAAGCCCTACTACTGAATAGATTAAATTTTTCACGTATTTTGATTATTATTTAAAAACGGTTGCAAGATATTAACTTTTACTGCAACCAGAATCATTTTGCTTAATTCTTTTTCATTCCCAATTTATGTCCGTGTAAAGCAAAGTATAAAATAATAACATAACAAGGAATCAATATCCAATAACTGCTTGTAGAAGCCAATCCTAGTGCTTCTGCTTCAGTCACACCCTTAGCAATCAATTCGTGTTTGCCGGCATCTACCAATCTTCCATACAACGGAGGTATAATAGCTCCTCCTGCAATAGCCATAATCAACAAGGCCGAAGCTGTTTTTGTAAATTTACCTAAGCCTCTTAAGGTCAAAGGCCAAACTGCAGGCCAAACCAATGCATTGGCAATACCCAAAGCCGCTACAAACAATACTGATGTAAACCCAGTTGTTAGTAATATACAAATACTAAAGACTATACCCAAAGCGGCACTTAATTTTAATGCAGTGTCTTGTTTTAAATACTTAGGAATTAAAAATACACCTAAGGCATACATAGTAATCATTGCCCCCAATGTGAACGGGGTAAAGAATTTAGCCTCTTCAGCAGGGAAACCTAGAGACAAACCATAGGCTATAATACTATCACCAGCAATAACTTCTGCACCTACATACACAAACAAGGTTAATACGCCTAACCAAAGATGTGGGAATTGGAATATACTTGTTTTGGTAGTTTGTCCTGCCTCTTGTGTTTCTTCTTCAGATGCTTCTACATGTGGAAGTGGTGCTTTTCTGATCAATATACCAAAAATCAATAATACTATTGCCATTACTACATATGGCATAACCACACTATCGGCCATTGAGTTTAATAGACTTTCCTTTTCTTCACCGGAAACAACAGCTAGTTTATCTTTAACATCATCAATTCCTGATAACAGTAATGACCCAAAAATAATATTAGCAATTATTCCTGCTCCTTTATTTGAAATCCCCATAATGGCAATACGCTTGGCACCACTTTCAATAGGCCCTAAAATAGTAATGTACGGGTTTGCTGCTGTTTGCAAAATGGTCATCCCAGTACCTTGAATAAAGATTCCTGTCAAGAAAATCCAATACGTTCTTGCCTCAGCTGCAGGGATAAAAACCAATGCCCCTATAGCCATAATAATCAATCCAACTGACATTCCTTTGCGGTAACCAATTTTATTCAAAAGATAAGATGCTGGCAGTGCCATCACCACAAATGATATGTATGATGCTGATGCTACTAAGTATGACTGAGCTTCGGTTAATTCGTTCATGGTTTTCATAAATGGAATCAAAGTTCCATTTATCCATGTTACAAAACCAAATATTGCAAATAACCCTGCTATTATAGCAATGGCAACTGTATTACTGCTTTTATTGCTTGAGGAATGATCAGTTGATGTTGTCATATTTATTACCGATTAAATTAGTGAGTTAGTATTTTCAAGGAAATGTAACAATTTTATTACGTAGTAAATGATTTTTTCTACAATTAACATTAATTTGAAGCTAAACAACTTTTTTTAGCTTTTAATCAGATGATTCGTCAAAATTATCATCAATATTTAAAATTGCTCTTTTTGCGTGGTTTATATATTTTCTACCAATGGGTATCCTCTTAGAGCCAACCTCAATCAAATTACCTTCCACACTTTTGACTTTATCTTTGGCTATTGTAAACGAGCGGTGTATTCTTATAAAACCTTCTGTAGGAAGTTCTTCCGTGATGCTAGTTAGTGATTTATGTACCAGATAATCCCCTGTAAGGGTAAATACTTTTATATAATCTTTCAAACTTTCAATATATAGTATCTCATCAAACCTAATTTTGACGAGCTTTTTATCTACCTTTAGAAAAATGTACGAATCATCACCTGTTGTATCTATTTTTTTTTCGCCTCGTTGAATATATACTTGCTGCGTAATTCTATTGATGGATTTTAAAAATCTATTGAAAGGAATCGGTTTTACCAAATAGTCCAACACATCTAAATCATAACTCTCTACGGCATACTCTCTATAAGCTGTTGTGATAATAACATTTTTACTTTTTATAGAGGTTCTGACAAATTCCAATCCGTTCATTTTTGGCATGTTAATATCTAAAAAAATTACATCCAAATCATCTCTTTCTATAGTTTCAATTGCTTCAAATGGATTGTTGAAACTGGCTATTAATTCAAAATTTGAAAACTCTTTTAAATAATCTTCAATTATTTTAATAGCTAAAGGTTCGTCATCAATTATTATACATTTAATATTCATTAAACTGGCATTTTTAAAGTAACAACATATTTATTGTTAGTAATGTTTGTATAGAGTGAAAAATTTTCTTTATACAGTAATTCTAATCTTCTTTTAACATTTTGGATACCTATACCATGCTTTCCTACTATATTATTGTTGATGTTAAAATTATTCACCACGTTAAAGATCAATTCTTTATTCTTTTTCTCAAAATTAATATTTATTAGAAAACTATTGTTGTTTTTAGCCCCATGCTTGAAACAGTTTTCAATAAAGGGCAAAAAAAGTAATGGAGGCACCTTTACCTTATCTATATCTCCACTAATGTCTAGTTTGGATTTTATTGAATCACCATATCTAAGTCTCTCAAGCTCTAAATAATTGTGAATATAATTAATTTCCTTCAATAGACTTATTTTAGCAACTCTAACATCATATAATACATATTGCATTATTTCCGAAAGTTTTAAGATGACTTTAGGCGCATCATCTGACTTTTCTAAACTAAGTGCATACAAATTATTAAGCGTGTTAAAGAAAAAGTGTGGTTGAATCTGTGTTTTCAGAAAATTGAGTTCAGTTTTAAGTTGGATTTTCTTTAAATGATCATTATTTCTTTTTTCATATATCCAATCAATCGTAAGTTTAATAGCCGATGTGAAAGCTATAACATACAATTCTCCAATTTCTACAGCCACTATATGGTTAAAAGTAAAAGCTTGATGAATTCCTTCAGCTTCAGGCCATATATCTTCAGTAACTAAAAAATAATTTAATCCTGTCCGCAAAATATAATGTACTGCTAAGCTTAATGCCAAATACAAAAAATACAGGTAATACTTTTTGTTTACAATAAATTTTGTAATTAAAAAATTAAGATTAAAATAAACAATAACAATATGTAAAAGGAACTCAACTATATTAGATTTAAAC
>JAGQYU010000251.1 GCA_020435885.1 Flavobacteriaceae bacterium | reverse complement strand
GATTCAGCTAATTTTTTTAGAACTCTCAATAAACGTATCAATACTTATTTTAAAGAAAATAATTTAAAAAAGACAGGTAACTGGAAATTGTACTTAAAAACCATTGTAATGTTTACAATTTTCTTAACTCCGTATTTTTTAATACTTACCATAGATATGCCTCAATGGCTACAATTACTGCTAACGATTGTTATCGGAATTGGTATGGCAGGCGTTGGTATGAATGTGATGCATGATGGCAACCACGGTTCTTTCTCTAGCAAAAAATGGGTCAATAACCTTATGGGAAGCAGTATTTACATCCTTGCCGGAAATGTATATAACTGGAAAGTACAGCACAATGTTTTACATCATACCTATACAAATATCCAAGGGCATGATGAAGATATTGAGGCTGGTAGGGTGATCCGCTTTTCAAAACATGCCGATTGGCATAAAATGCACAAGTATCAGCAATACTACTCAATCTTTTTATATGGATTGTTAACTATTAACTGGGCAATCACCACAGATTTTAAGCAATCGTACGATTATTTAAAAAGAGGCTTGTCTTACGGCAAGTTCCCTAATCCGATAAAACAGTGGACTATCTTAGCCATCTCAAAAGCAATTTACATCTCAGTTTGGGTGGTGATACCTATATTAGTTCTAAACCTTGCTTGGTGGAAAATTCTGATAGGTTTCTTTGTTATGCACTATGTAGCAGGATTGATCTTAAGTGTTACATTTCAGTTGGCACACGTAATGCCTGTTACCGAAATGCCATTGCCTGATAATGAAGGAAATATGAAAAATACTTGGGCTATTCATCAGTTGTTCACCACTGCTAATTTTGCTCCAAAAAACAAATTAGTTGGTTGGTTTACAGGAGGTTTAAATAGACAAATAGAACATCATTTATTCTCTAACATTAGTCATATTCACTATAAGGATATTGCCAAGATCGTTAAAAAAACAGCACAGGAATTCAATTTACCTTACAACGAATACAAAACTACCCGAGAGGCTATCATTTCTCATTTCAAGCAATTAAAAGAACTAGGTAAAAAACCTTCTTTTACCTAAAAAACACATTTTCAAAAATTGTGTTATTTATTTTAATTTTTTGAATTTATTAAGCTACTGTTCCTATGGTTTTGCTTATTTTTGGGCTTTAATTTTAGCAACCTTACAATGCAACAATTATCTGACAGAATTAACAGATTGCCCGTATCAGAAACACTGGCAATGGCAGCTAAAGCACGTGAATTAAAAGCACAAGGCAAAGATATTATCAGTTTAAGTTTAGGTGAGCCTGATTTTAACACCCCTGACTTTATTAAAGATGCCGCCATACAAGCCATTAATGATAATTACAATTCCTATACCCCTGTAGATGGTTATTTGGAGTTGAAAGAAGCCATTTGTAGAAAATTTAAGAGAGATAATAATCTTACATATACGCCAGATCAAGTAGTTGTTTCAACTGGTGCAAAGCAATCTATTGCTAATGTTGCTATGGTATTGCTAAACCCCGGAGATGATGTTTTATTACCAGCACCTTATTGGGTAAGTTATTCTGCAATTTCAATTTTGGCAGAAGCTAATTATATTGAAATTCCTTCTACTATAGAAACCGATTTTAAGATCACTCCGACACAATTGGAAGCCGCCATTACACCTAAAACCAAACTGATATTCTTTAATTCACCAAACAACCCAAGCGGCACTGTTTATACTGAAAGTGAATACAGAGCGTTGGCTGAAGTCTTAGAAAAATATCCAGATATATACATCTTATCTGATGAAATCTATGAACATATCAATTACGGTGAACCTAACTTCAGTTTTGCGGCTATACCGAGTATGTATAACAGAACTGTTACCGTTAATGGTGTTGCTAAAGCCTTTGCTATGACAGGATGGCGAATTGGTTACATCGGTGCTCCGGCTTGGATTGCTAAAGCATGTACCAAAATGCAGGGTCAAATTACTTCTGGCACCAATTGTATTGCCCAAAGAGCAACCATTACAGCTGTTGATGCTCCTGTAAGCAAGATACAGTATATGGTAGACGAATTTCACAAACGTAGAGATTTAGTACTAAGCCTTCTAAAAGACATCAAAGGAATGGAAGCTAACGAACCTAAAGGTGCTTTTTATGTGTTCCCTGATATTTCCTACTATTTCGGCAAAACTATTCATGGGATTACCATTAGCAATGCTTCTGATTTTTCTATGTTCTTATTAGAGAAAGCAAATGTTGCTACTGTTTCCGGCGAAGCATTTGGAGCGCCAAACAATATTCGCCTGTCCTATGCTGCATCAACCGAAGAGTTAAAAGAGGCTTTACGAAGAATAAAAGAAGTATTGAATTAAATGAGTTATAAAATAACCTTCCATACCCGATGGTCAGATTTTGATGCTAACAAGCATATGCGCCATTCAGCTTATAACGATTATGCTGCGGAATGCAGAGTTCGCTTTTTAAGTGAAAATGGTTTTGATATGGATGTTTTTGAAAAAGGAAAATTTGGGCCTATCCTTTTTAGGGAAGAAACCAATTTTCTTAGAGAAGTAAAATTAGGCGAAGACATTAGTATTGAACTATTTTTAGAAGGAGCCTCTGAACAAGGAGAACGTTTTAAATTTTATCACAAAATATTTAGGCAAGATGGTGTTTTGGCTGCCGAAATTCGTGTTTTTGGTGCGTGGATAGACCTTGAACGAAGAAAATTAACAACCCCGCCATTCGAAGCAATGTATGTTTTAAACGCTTTGGAAAAAACGGACAACTTTGAAAACATCCCTGTAAAAAATATGTAATTTTTTTTGAAAAACAAAACTTTAGCATACACTCTATTAATTATCCTTACAAGTTTCATTCTTTATTTTCTGTATCCTTCCTCCGAAAAGAATACAGAAGAGAACACTGCAACTTCTTTAGAAGCTTTTGATTTTTTTCCAACCTCAACTACCGGAGCAATTATTAAACACAATTATTATACTTTATCCTACAATGAGGCTTTTGAACAAGCCGAATGGGTAGCGTATGAACTCAAAGCTACTCACCTTAGCAATACAAACAGAAATAGGCCTCTCTTTGAACTGGACGATAAGATAAAAACAAAATCTGCTCATTGGAATAATTTTAAAAACTCAGGTTATTCAAAGGGTCATTTGTGTCCTGCCGGAGACAGAAAATTTTCGGAAAAAGCATATAATGAAACTTTTTTAACTTCTAATGTTTCTCCTCAACAGAATGATTTTAATGCAGGTGTTTGGAATAGGTTAGAACAAAAAGTACGATACTGGGCAAGTAAAGAAAAACATCTGTACATCATCACCGGAGGTGTTTTAGAAAAAAACCTGAAAACTATTGGTAATGAAAAAGTTGCAGTGCCTAAGTATTTCTATAAAATTCTGTTAGATTATTCCAATCCTCAAATTAAAGCCATTGCATTTTTAATACCTCATAAAAATTCAGAAAAACCATTATATACATTCGTAACAAGTATTGACGAACTAGAGGCTTTAACTAATATCGACTTTTTCCCTGCTTTACCGGATACCATTGAAAATGAGCTGGAAGCATCTTCCAATTATAAAAACTGGAGTTTTTAGTTTTTCATCATTAAAATTACAATAACTGCACCAACGGCTATTAAAGAAGCTAACAGCCATTTAATAACATTTATATTAGTTCGTATTTTATGAAGTTTACCATGAGTTATTTTCTGGGCGTACAACATTTCTAAGTTATACTCTTCTTCGGTTAATCCTTTGTATTTTGAAAAGAAGTTTTCTTTACCATTATGGTTCATTTTACTTAACGATTTGATTAGTCTTTAGTTAGATGTTTCAAATCTAGAAAAAAATGATCACTTTACTTTACGGGAAAACCGCAAAAAAAAAGCTCTTTGAATTTTCAAAGAGCTATATTTCTTCCATACTGGTCTTAAACTCGTTAAAGAGTTTGTCAATTTCTCTATTCTGATTGGTAAATAATAAAAGAAGTGTTAAAGGTAACATGTAAATAACATTAACAATCAGCATAATTGACTTGGTAAAGATTTTCTTCATGGGTTTTGATATTAATGTTGCTATATAAAAACGTTTAAATGTTTAAAAAATTATATTCTTCTTTATATAAAACAACAAAAACTTAAAAACTCCTACGTTTACAAGAAAAATCTAATGATCATGTTGATAGCTTACCTTACAGGTTTCACAAGTATACGTATTGGGATTGATTGTAATTTTATCTAATTTCCGAGCTACATCAGCAATGAAATTATTATAAGTTTCTTCACTTGGGTTACCTTTTTGCCCTTTCATGAATGAATAATATTCACCTTCCCAATTTTGATGCCCCCAACAATTAGGACACACACCTTCAGGTGCTTTTCCTGTAGTTTCGTTGTTTTCTTTCTTTTTGAAATACGCTTTTAGATTTTCTACTAATCCCATAGTTCTATTATTTTTTAGATGAATACTTAAAATTAATTTTTTTCTTTACAAATGTTTTAGTTGTTCTGTTTTAGCGTATAAATTATACTCTTTCAATAACAACCTGAGTTTTGGATTTATAAAATTTTCACAAAATGGTTTTTGCGGATTTTTATAGTAATAATTTACGATTTCTTCCCGTGAAGGTTTAAACTCAGCAAATGGCAAAACTTCTGTAATTATTTGTTCTTCGAACTTTTTTTGCAATTGTTGTAATATTTGTTCAATTACTTCTTTATCAAACTCATTAAAATAATAAATGGCTGATCGATATTTTTCTCGCATTGTATGCGATGAGGTACTTTTATGCGTCCGCAGATGTATTTCCAAAAGGACTTCTAAAGGAATTTGCATTGGATTGTAATACACTATAACCGCTTCTGAAAAAGTATCTTTTTCTCCTACAGAAGCAATCCAACCTTGTACAACTTCTTCAACTCCTTTAAGCGATTGAAAAACTGCTTCGGTACACCAATGACAGCCACCTCCAAAACCTATCATTTCTATTTGTTTCAAAATTATTCATTTAAAAGTTCCTGAATTTTTAAATCTAGCCTTAACAAAGCGTTGTTAGGGTCTGATCCGAAAATAGAAAATTTCAAGTTGCCACCAGCATCCAATAAAATCCAATGCGGGGTACCTCCGGCTTTATACAAATGAAAAGTTTCTGCCAAATCCGCATCTTTATAAAAAGGGAAACGTATGTAATAGTCGTCTTTTGCCTTTTTAAAATCTTCTATCTTGTATTCCGGTCCTTCAAAACGTGTATGGATGCCAATCACATTAATTCTTTCACCATTTTCATAAACTACTCTGTTTGCGTATGGTAGTGCACGACCTTTACACCCAGGGCATCCTAAGCTGAAAAACAATATCAATAAAGGTTTTCCTTTAAATTGTTTTAACATTGGAACCGTATCACCAAAAATGGTCTCTAGCTGCCATTCAGGTATTGTATTATTTAGTTCCATAATACTTGTTTCCTTTCATTCCAATAAAATGTTAGACCAGTCATTTTATTTAGAATTGTATGTTATTTAAAGTCGAGCACTCTATCAATGACAAATTTTCTAGACGCTTCACCATCTATCAACTTATATTGTATTTGACGTTTACCACCTGTAGGATTTGCATTTGCATCACCTTCATTATAAACAGGAAAACGCTGTACCAACGTAGTTTCTACAATAGCAAATTCATCATGCCCCATATACCCTTGATTCACTTTTGTATTTTCGGCTATTGGCGGAAAATAAATTTCGCTCATCGATTTTTTGTTATTGACCGAATAGCCATAAACATTGCCATAGCTACCACTACCAACGGATTGAGTGTAGATCAATAATTCCGGAGAGCCATCAGAATTTAAATCCTCAATCTCTGCGTCAATCACATAATCATCTGTATAGAAAGTCACCGGCTGATTATCAATTTCAAGTCCGGAAGGCGTAATGGTAACTTTATATTGATATTCTTCCTTAACGGAAGTCACATAAAAATCAATACCTTGTAAATGGAAAGATTTAGCGAATGCCGTTTGGTCAATTTGACTCTCATCCAAAGCCTCATGAATCAATTCATAATCCCCTGAAAGGTTACCACCTCCTGAGCAATAAAAGCCTAAGTTGTCATTTTGTGAAGGATCGTCAGCACTTATATTAAGTATGTTTCCGTTAACAGTAAACAACACCCGTGTTTGTCCTAGAAAACTATGATAGGTGGAGTCGTTTACCTTAAATATATCCGTATCGCAGGTACAGGTAGGACGTTTTTTATCAGCACGTGAACGAATCTGTACTTTAGCTTTTGTGCTATCTACTTGTGTTATCTTAACAGCTACCCAATCATAGCCTTCACTACGTTTAAAATAACCATCTGAAACAAAATTACCTTCAAATTTAACTATGGATTTTTCTTCAGTTACATTAGAAACATCTTCTGATGTTTCTGTTTTTAACTGTTTTTGTTCTTGCTTACAACTTGCAACTAAAAATACAAGAGAAAGTAAACTGATTGCTATTGTTTTCATTGCTTAAAAATTTTTACAAAAATGTTTCGAACCGTTCAAAATGGCAAGTGTAACCATTAGGATTTTTTACCAAATAATCTTGATGATGATCTTCCGCCGGCCAAAATTTAGAATAAGGCTCTAATGTAGTAACTACTTTACCATTCCAACGTTTAGAGTCATCTACAATTTTTATCACTTCTTCAGCTATTTGCTTTTCTTCATCATTCTGAATAAAGATAGCCGATCTATAACTTGAACCTCTATCATTTCCTTGACGATCTACCGTTGTAGGATCATGTACTCTAAAGAAATAATCTAAAATTTCTTTAAAATTAGTCTCTTTTGGATCATACACAATTTCAATACCTTCGGCATGGCCCGGATGATTTTGATAAGTAGGGTTGTCATTTTGACCTCCGATGTATCCAACTTCTGTGTCTTTTATACCCGGACGTTTTCTGAAGAGGTCTTCCATGCCCCAAAAACAGCCGCCTGCTATGTATGCTTTTTTATAATTGTTCATTTTTAATTTTGATTTAGTTCTACATTTTTTAAAAAGTGAATTACCTTTTGTTCTGGCATTTCACATGGTTTTAATAAATCTTTCGATTTTGTTTTATAATAATTGAGGCTGATAAAATCGTTATCTCCTAATTCTTTTGCATATACTTTAAATGAATTTCCTCTGTTAAAGGTAGTTTTGGTTATACCGTATTTCTTCCCTGAATAATTACCTTCGGAATAACCCTCATTTATATTTTTAATATAATTAAACAAATCCATTTAAAATTTTTGCTTTTATAAACTCGCCATTAATTATTTCTCTACGGTTTGGTACTTTTTTCAAATACTTCGCCAACAGAAACATCATAGCTTTCAAAAATCTCTTTTTTGCCGCGTTCTTTGTATTTTTTATGTTCAGGATGTTTATCCCAAACCTCAAAAGAATTACGATCTCTAAATTCCACAATCAAAACCTTTTCGCCATTTTCGCCATCATAGACGGTATGTCCTAAATAACCATCTATTTGACCTACATATTTGGCCGCATGCCCGTAGAGATATTCAAATTCTTCTTGAAAACTTGGGTTGACTTTAAACTTAAAAACACCTACTATCATAATACTGTTGATTTTAGTCACTTAATTATGCTTTTTACTCTTTTTTGTAGTTCAGGGATTACCTCTTCCGAAAACCATTTATTTTTTGCTTGCCATCTAAAATTTAACGGTGATGGATGTACCAATGGAAAATAAACAGGTAAATATTCTTTATAACTTTTTACTGTTTCCGTTAGGTTATTTTTAGCTAAATCGCCTAAATAATATTTCTGAGCATATTGCCCCACTAGCAAAATCAACTCTGCTTTCCCTATCTGTTCTAAAATATGCCGATGCCATTGTGGAGCACATTCCGGCCTCGGAGGTAAATCTCCACCTTTATCATTAGTTCCCGGAAAGCAAAAACCCATTGGCATTATTCCAAAAGCAGAAGTATTATAAAAAGTATCTTTATCTATCCCTAACCAATCTCTTAAATTATCTCCACTTTTATCATTAAACGGAGTGTTGTTTTCATGTACCTTTTTACCTGGCGCCTGCCCTATGATAATTATCTTAGATTCAGGTGAAAATGACACAATAGGGTTGGGCAGGTTTGGTAAAAACTGAACACAGGTTTGACATTTTTTAATGTCGCTGACCAATTGGTAATATTCACTATTAAATTGTAACAATTATATGCTTTTTACTAACTAGTTTAAAATATTATTATAACAAGATAATTATTTTTTAAAGAGTTTCATTAATGGCAAGCAATTCTTTGGCCGTAGATTTTTCTCCGGTCACAAATAGCACATGGATCAGGTTGTTCATTATCCGTTTAATAATATCAACATTGGTTGCCGACAAATATTTTTTCTCTTCTAAATTGAAAGGTATTTGTAACAACCATTTGTCATAATCTTCCGGTTCTATAATCAATCCATTGATAAAAGGATCGATATAAAATTCGATATGATCCATAATACCACTTTCATCCTCATCTTCAAAATACTTTTCTGAAACATAGCCCAAAACAAAATGCCCCGGCGAATTTATCCCTACCAAAGGAATTTCTAATGCTTCTGCAACCAACAGATATATAACAGACAATCCTATTGGGTTGCTGATCCTCTTTTCTATTACTTTATTGAAAAAAGAATTATTGATACCTGAATAATTGCGAATGTTTCCGTTGAAACCAAAATCATATAAAATTACCTGATTTAATATATGTGCAATTTCTTTTGGAGATTTTCCAATGATCTTATCGTTAACGGCTATTATGATGTCTTGAATGGTTTTATTTATTTCTTCTTCATCAAAATTTGGATAACCATATCTTGCTATTAGTATTAGTCCTCTTAACAGATCATTTTCATGAAATTCTTTCCAAGCATTAAGATCATACTCCAATTTGTCTAATTTGAGTTTATCCAATATTTCTACAATCCGTTCTTTTTGGAGTTCGCTTTTACTGTCATCAAATGCTTCTTGCAAATGTGAGATACCATCACTGCCCAATGCAAGTATTGTTTGATGGATTTCGTTAAATATAATTTCGCTAGGGTCTTCCAAAAGACTAATTAGTGCTTTTATACTTGAATGGTCTAACGTTTTCATAATTTGTTTCCTTTCTTTTATTTTTATTCAATAATATCTTTCCAATACGGATCACGGTTTTTCACTGCTTTTATATAACTGCATACAGCCACGGCTTTGTAACCTTCTTCTGTTAGTTTTTCGAAGGTTTTAAGTACCAGTTCTTTCCCTATGCCTCTCCCTCTTAACAGATAAGGCACTTCGGAATGTATTAAGTACATTTTCCCTTCTTTTACCACATATTCTACTTTAGCTTCTTCTCCGTTAATATCTAAAGTGAATTTATGATTGTCTTTTTTGTGTATTAGTGTCAATTGTTGGGGTATTAGTTTGTTTATCCATTTTATTAAATCTTCCTTATACGGATTTCGCAATTTCTTTTTCCCTATGGTAATTGTTGGGAAATTCAGTTTACGGTTTTCATATAAACCACGCAACTCTTCTGCATGGTCTTCATTAGCTTCTACATCCAAAAAATCGTATGGTAAACCAATTTCATCAAGCACTAATTGATAATAGTGTGTCTTATGGCAACCATTGGCACCATACAGTTTAATTTTTGGAATAGGTCTCATTTTTCATACTTTTCAAAAATTCAATAGCTGCATCTACGTTTAAGTGAAAATCGGCAAATACCACATTGTTGTTTTGGTCTATAAAAATAAACCAAGGCGTACCACCTGTACGGTAGTTGGTCATGATATTAGAACGTGATTTACCATCATCTCCTGCATCGTGTCCAAAAGGTATTTTTAAATCGTATTGTTTTTGGGTTTCTACCATCTTATCATAAGTGTTAGCATGGTGGCCTTCAAAAACAGTTTGTACTGCCAAAAAAGCTACCTTATCATTACCTTCCAACGCTTCTACCATTTTCTTTAAATCTGGCAAGCCTTTGCTATGACAACCGGGGCACCAGCTTTGAAAACAGTACACTACTTTGAATTTACCGTTAAAGTCTGCCAATTTTATTTGATCAGTTTTATTTCCAT
>JAGQYU010000250.1 GCA_020435885.1 Flavobacteriaceae bacterium | reverse complement strand
GAATTTAGTGTGTAATAAATTCTCAATGAGCTATCTGTAGAAAATCCAAGAATAACAGTATTTGAATCTTCCGGGCTAATTAATACCCCTTTAAATATTTCAAGTAACTCTTCTTGATTATTAATTTCATTATTTAAAATTTTATTGAATATTTTTTTACCAAAATCATCATCTATCCTAATACTTATTGAGTCTGTTTTAATAGGTTTCGGATTAAAAGTGAGTGACCCCAGTGGGGTTAGGTCTGTTTCAAAACTGGTAGTATTATAAAAATCACTATCCTCTTTTGGTTCAATATCTTCTAATACTTCATGTACATTTATACGTTGAGATGGTATAGTGTCATTATAAACATAGTTATCATACTTCAGAATCAAATTAATAGAGTCGTATACTGCATTATCCAAGAGGTTATACTGTTCGGTATCATACTCCTCAAACTCCTCATCTGAATTACTAAATTGCACATATGCTTTACTTCTCACCAATCCAAGTATCGGATCAGTATATGCCCCTATTAATAATCTTTCCGGGTTGGTAACTGCTAATGAATCGAATTTAAAAGTTGACGATCTTGCCGTAATGGTATCTAAAAATAGAACTTTGGTACTAGTATTTATCCAATCTTCACCAACCATAATGGTCGATTCCCGTTCATTGCACGATCCAAAAAAAAGTATCGCAATTACAAGTAAAAAGAAATTTAACCCTATATGCTTCATGCTCTCCATATTTATATGATGCGAACATAAATTAACTTCAGATTATTAAAAAAATAGTTATACAAACCTATTCTTTACTCGTATAAACTCTGCATTTTTCTCTACAAAACCAGAATATAGACATTGATCCAAAAAAATTACGTGTTTGTATAGACTATTGCTCTGTAAATCCATTTTCTTTTAAGAATACAAAGCTTTCAAATAGTTTTGAATTAAATTATTAATGATGGTTAAAAAGATAATGTCACTTATTATTTTTTTTATTGGAGCAAAGGCTTTTTGTCAACATGACGAAGAATTATTCGTCTTTGACTACTTTATGGGTATTTCAAAGGAAAACGAGAGTACAAATACATCTAATACACATATAACTTTTAATGTCCCTACCATAGTAGGAAAATCTACTTTAATCCATTCGTTGCAATTTGAAAATTACAAATTCAATTATGATGAACAGATTGCTTTTAATACTTCGGATATTGAAAACATTAAAAGTCTGAGTTATGGTCTAACTTTAAAATACCCTCTTGATGAAGAATGGCATTTTACTATACATCCCAATATTTCTATGACATCTAATCATCTTACATTTACTAATGAATTACTCTTAACGGGTGGCGTGGCAATTCATAAAAGTAATTTAAAATCAGAAACTGAAATAGGCATTGGCTATTATACATTTTTAGGGAAACCAAGAATTTTACCTAAAATAAAGTATACTAAAAAGGTTGCTGATAATTTTGCCTATACAGTTGGATTTCCGCAATCCAATGTAACCTATAATTATGATACTAGAAGCAGTTTTGTTTCTGAATTAAACTTTAAAGGGACTTATGCCTACATAAATAAACCAATAGTGGTGGACAACTCTCCTATTGACAAAATAGAATATAGCGTGGTAACCTTTGGGTTGAAATATTTACGAAAGCTTGATCTCAACTGGTCTTTTTTTATTCAAACAGGGGGAATTTTATATAATGATTTCGATCTAACCAAAAATACCGCATTAAAAGTAGATATTTTTCGGGCTCCTTTTATTTCCTCTGGAGTTACATTTAATTTAAATAGAAAATAACATGAAAAGTAAAATTCAAATTTTAGTACAAATTATTCTTCTTTCAGCAGTATTCATTAGCTGTGCCGATGATGATAGTTATCAAAGAGGCAATTGGAAAGAACGTTCGGTTTTTGATGGAATTCCTAGAAGCAATGTGGTTGGTTTTGTCATAGATAATAAAGGGTACATGGGTACCGGTTATGACGGGGATGATTATCTCAATGATTTTTGGCAGTATGACATCGAAGGGGATTATTGGGTTCAAAAAGCTGACTTTCCCGGTACACCAAGGACATCCGGCTCAGGATTTGCGCTAGATGGAAAAGGTTATGTAGGTATAGGATATGATGGAGATGTTGAATTAAGTGATTTTTGGCAATATGACCCTACAGCAAATTCCTGGGTACAAAAAGCTGATTTTGGTGGTGGTGCAAGAAGATCAGCAACAGGGTTTGCTGTAGATGGTTTTTATGGGTATATAGGAACCGGTTATGACGGAGACAATGATAAAAAGGACTTTTGGAAATATAATCCTACTACAAACGAATGGTCTGAAATGGTTGGTTTTGGCGGTGACAAAAGAAAAGATGCTACTAATTTTGTAATAGATAATATGGTTTATCTAGGCACCGGGATCAGTAATGGTGTTTACAAGGAAGATTTTTGGAAATTCGACCCTTCAACGGAAACATGGACTAAATTAAACGATTTAGATGAAGAAGATGATTATAGTATAACCCGTTCTAATGCCGTTGGTTTTAGTATGAATGGCCTTGGGTATATTGTTGCAGGATATAAGAGCGGTGCAGCTTCGGATACTTGGGAATATGACCCTATTACTGATACTTGGGAAGATATAACCTCTCTGGAGGCTACATCAAGACAAGATGCATTGTGTTTCAGCAATGGTACAAGAGGTTTTGTATTATTAGGACGTAGTGGCAGTCTATACTTAGATGATGTTTATGAACTTTTCCCTCAAGAAGAGTATGACGATGAGGATTAATAGATTACAATTCTTTTCATAATTATTATTGTAGAGTTAGTTTTATCCGAGGTGTCTTTACACCTCGGTTATTTGATTATAAAAAAATGAAGAAGTCTAAAAAAATAATTTTAATTTTACTTATAGGCTTATCAGTCTTATATATTGGGGTATATTATAAAATTGTATTTCATAATAATACGACTGTCACTTACTCAGTACAAGTTTATAAAATCGATGAGGGTTATGGTTATATGATTTTAGACAATACAAAAATATTAATAAAACAAGATCATATCCCGTCATTGGAAAAACACCAATTATTTTGTAATTATGAAGATGCTAAAAAAGTAGGCACTATTGTGGCAAAAAGACTTTATAATAAAAAAAATCCGAGTATCAATAAAAATGATCTTAAAGAACTAAGCATTAAATTAGAATGTAATTAATCCGTTTTATGGCAGAACAAAAAACGAACAATAGAATACTCATCCATATATTGGTTTGGATTGCTATTACTGGTGTTCTATTCCTCCAAAGCTATTTAGACAGAGGTGAAATCCCCCTAAGACTACCTGTACTACACGCATTGACAATATGTATATTTTATGTAAATTTTTCGTTTTTAGTGCCCTATTTTTTACTCAAAAAAAAAGTACTGATCTACATATCGTCTGTAATCATATTATTATCAATAGCCGTTACTGCAAATAAATTAATTCCATTTAATAAACCGCCGGAGCCATTTGAAGAGAATATTGACATAAAAAATGAGATAAGTCTATTTAAAAATGATAAACCTATAGCATTTGATATAAAAAAGCCGCCTCGTAAAAATGGCTTTTTTAATTTTGATTTAATATTCCCTTTGTTTTTCAATCTGCCATTTATAGTTATTGGCACCACGATGAAGATGTATGACGAATGGAATAAAAATGAACGAAAAAAGCAAGAGATTGAAACAAAAAATAAAACTACTGAGTTACATTATTTAAAACACCAACTTAACCCTCATTTCCTATTTAACTCATTAAACAGTATATACTCTTTAACTTCAAAAAAATCGAGTGATGCTCCGGAAGCTGTCATTATGTTATCAGAATTAATGCGCTATATGTTATATAAAACGGATAATGATTTTGTAATGTTAAAAGATGAACTGGATTATATACAGAACTACCTGAAATTACAACGTTTAAGAATTGCAAAAAACGAAAACATAACCATAAATATTCATGGTTCTGTTGCTAGACAAAAAATAAGACCATTATTACTAATCTCTTTTATAGAAAATGCCTTTAAACATGGAACTAACTTTATGGGAGATACAGAAGTTAAAATACTTATAACAATTGATGGTAATAATTTACATTTTCAATGTATCAATTTAATTGGCAATAAGAAGAAAGATAAGGAGAACTCAGGAATTGGATTAGCTAATACTAAAGAAAGACTAGAATTATTATATCCGAACAAGCACAATCTAATTGTTAAAGAAGAAAACAATAAATTTATGGTAGAATTAAACTTAACATTAGCATAATGAGATGTGTCATTATAGATGATGAACCTTTAGCGGTAGATGTTATTGATTCATATATTCAGCAAATTGAAGATATGGAAGTTATTGCCAAGTGCCATAACCCTTTAGAAGCTATTTCAATCTTAAAGAAAAATGAGGTTGATTTAGTCTTTCTGGATATTGAGATGCCAAATTTGACCGGTATTGAACTGGTTAATATTATTGAACATATCCCTCAGTTTATATTTACCACTGCTTATCCAGAATATGCTTTGGATGGTTTTAATTTAAATGCTACAGATTATTTGGTAAAGCCTATTTCATTTCAACGGTTTTTAAAAGCCATTTCCAGAGCGAGAGAACGCTATGAACTAGAGCATAAAAGAACAATAAATTTTACTTCAGCAGGCCCTCTTCAACAATCGGTAGAACATAAATTCATTTTTGTTAAATCGGAATATGAAAATATCAAAATTAATATTGATTCCATTACATATCTGGAAGGGTTAAAAGATTACTTGAAGATATATACTACCGAATCAAAAAAAGCAATCCTAACATTGTCCAGCTTCAAAGATATGCTGGCTAAATTACCTGAAAACCAATTTTTAAGAACTCACCGTTCGTATGTTGTAAATACTAACTATATAAAAGCTCTTCAAAAAACAAAAATTGTGTTGAACGATCATATAAGAATCCCGATTGGCGACACTTTTAAAGACGATGTTTTAAAAAAGCTCGGAGTTTAATTTATTCATATCTAATGGCTGTAATAGGATCCAGAGAAGCCGCTTTCCTTGCAGGATACCACCCAAAGAAAATACCGGTTACAGCGCACACTGCAAATGAGATTATAATGGAATACAAGGTAACTTGAGTTGGCCAGTTTAATATATTTTCAATTATTAATGTAGCGCCTAAACCTAAAAGCACACCAATTAATCCGCCAACAACACTAATAAGTATTGCCTCTATTAAAAATTGCATTAGTATATCAAATCCCTTTCCACCAACAGCCATACGCAATCCTATCTCTTTAGTACGTTCTTTTACAGAAACATACATAATATTCATAATTCCGATCCCACCAACAATTAAAGAAATGCTTGCTATAGCAACCAAAAGTATTGTGAGCATCTCACTAGTTGAGCTAAAAGTTGATATTAGCTCTTCCATCGAAAAAACATTGAAATCATCATCTTCATTCTCCGAAATTTTGTGTTGATTTCGCATAATATCAGTAATTTCTTCAACAGCTTCAGGAGCCTTCTCCTCATTTATTGAGGAAGCAACAATAGACTGTAAATAATTTACAGCTAAAATTCTTTTTTGAACAGTTGTGTACGGAGATAGTACAATATCATCTTGATCTTGTCCGAAAGTATTCTCACCTTTTTCTTCTAATACCCCAATAACTTTAAATGGAATATTATTAAAACGGATCATTTTACCGATAGGATTTTCCCCGTTTGTAAATACATTATCAACTACAGTTTGTCCAATAACTGCAACTTTTGATGCAGATCTTACTTCAGATTCAGTAAACATACTTCCATCTTTTAATGCCCAAACTCTTATATCTAAGTATTCAGGATTAATACCATAAATAGATGATGGCCAGTTATTAGAGCCATTAATTATTTGCCCACTACCCGATACCATTGGAGAAATAGCTGTTAATAATGTAGTTTTTTCTTTTAAGACCTTATAATCATCTAACGTTAAAGACTGCATTTCACTAGCACCAAGTCTTACACCACCCCTCATATCTCCTCCTGGTCTAACAGTAATCATATTAGAGCCCATACTGGAAATCTGGGTTTTTATACTTTCTTTTGAGCCTTCACCAATAGCCAACATCGCTATTACTGAACCTACGCCTATGATAATACCCAACATGGTCAATAAAGTTCTTACCTTATTGAGTATAATCGCTCTTATAGCTACTTTGAATAAATTAAGTATTCGCATCATTATGAATCTTCTTTAGGTAAAGCAGCAAGTTCTTTTGCCGCATTTTTTATACTATCATTGTAAAAATCTTTAATAATATGTCCATCTTTTAATACTATGGTTCTACTACTAAAACTTGCTATATCAGGTTCATGAGTAACAAAGATGATGGTTTTGCCTTCCTTATTAAGTTCTTGAAACAGCGACATGATTTCGTAAGATGTCCTGGTATCTAAATTACCCGTAGCTTCATCCGCCAAAATAACAACAGGGTCATTTACAAGTGATCTTGCTATTGCAACCCTTTGCTGTTGACCACCTGAAAGTTGAGCCGGAGTATGATGCATCCTATCACTGAGTCCTACCATTTCAAGTGCTTTTACAGATTTATTATGTCTTTCTTGTGTTGTAACGGTACTATTATATATAAGTGGTAATTCCGTATTTTCAATAGCTGTAGTACGAGGTAGAAGGTTATATGATTGAAATATAAACCCTATTTTTTTATTACGCAGTGTGGCCAATTCATTTCTTGAAAGGTTTTTCATAGGGACTCCATCTATTTCATAGGTACCGGAGGTAGGTTTATCAAGGCATCCTATAATATTCAGCAATGTACTTTTACCAGAACCGCTGGAACCCATTATGGTCACAAATTCACCCTCTTCGATTTTAAAAGAAACGCCTCTCAAAGCATGGACAGTTTCATTGCCCATAACAA
>JAGQYU010000249.1 GCA_020435885.1 Flavobacteriaceae bacterium | reverse complement strand
CGACTATCAGAAAAGGAAAACTCCATTTTATTTCGATAGAAATATTGTTTTTTAGAGCCTAAAATTGGGGTGACTTTTGGTAAAGTCAAATGACCGATGCGGGTTAGGTTATTTACTACTTCCTTTTCTTTATAGAAGAGCTGATCTTCATATTTCATGTGCTGCCATTTGCAACCGCCGCAAACTTCAAAATGTTCACAAATTGGTTCGGTTCTTTTATTGGAAAGTTTTTTAATTGCTGTTACTTTTCCTTCGTAGTATGCCTTTCTTTTTTTAAGAGTTAACACATCAACTACATCTCCGGGAACTGCGTTGGATAAAAAGATAACCTTACCATCCGGTGCTTTGGCGATAGCTTTGCCTTTGGCTCCGGCATCTATCACTTCAATGTTTTCAAAAACTATATTTTTTTTTGCTCTGTTCATACGGCGTCAAAGGTACTTTTTTTGCATAAAAAAAGCATTCTAAATTTAGAATGCTTTTTGTAAGAAATATTTTGTTCTATTACTTAGCAGCGTTTCTCATGTAAGCAGCTACAGCTTGTAATTCTTCAGCGGTCATGTCTTTTACAAATCCGTCAAGGTTAGCTTTCATAACAGCTACTTGGCCAGGATCAGTATCAACGATTGGCTCTTGATTTCCCCTTAAGAATTTAACAATGTTAGCTTCTTTTTCATCGTATATTTTAACGATGTCTTTAATAGATGGGCCTATAATTTTTGTGTCTAAAGCATGGCAAGTAGCACAAGTTTTTTCAGTGAATAACTTTTCACCCATAGCTAGTTGATCTCCACCGGTAGATTCTTGTGGGGTAGTTTCTTCAGCTTTTACTTCTTCTTTTACAGGCTCAGTTGCTTCAGGTTTTGCTTCTTCTTTCTTTTTGTCTCCACAGCTGGCAAAAACAAATGCCAACGCTCCAACAAATACTAGTAGTTTTTTCATGTACGTAGAGTTTTAAATTACTAGGCAAAAGTAATTAATAAATACTTTAATAAAGTAACTTTTAATACAATAAAAGTAGCTTTTTACAGAAATTTATAAGTATTCTAAATAATTGGAAACGTTAAAATTGCCAAGATTAAAAAATCCTTAAATTTGCAACACTAAAAATTTGTAGATGATAGATAGATTGAACATAGTAAAACAACGTTTTGATGAGGTTTCCGATTTAATTATTCAGCCGGATATTATTAGTGATCAGAAACGATATATACAACTTAACAAGGAGTATAAAGACTTAAAAAAAATTGTAGATAAAGCTGAAGAGTACAAAACGTTGTTAGAAAATATTGATGAAGCTAATGAGATCATTAAAGATGGCTCTGATGCGGAAATGGTAGAAATGGCAGAGTTGGAACTTGAAGAAGCTACCGAAAAAGTAGAAAAACTTGAAGAAGAGATTAATTATTTACTGATACCTCAAGATCCGGAAGATGCTAAGAACGTAATGGTGGAAATACGTGCCGGTACAGGTGGTGATGAGGCCAGTATCTTTGCAGGAGATTTATATAGAATGTATATAAAATTCTGTGCAGATAAAGGATGGAAAACCGAAGTGGTTGACGCCAACGAAGGAACCTCTGGAGGGTTTAAAGAGATCATTTTTAGCATTACTGGTGAAGATGTGTATGGCGATATGAAGTTCGAAGCCGGAGTTCATAGAGTGCAACGTGTACCGCAAACTGAGACACAAGGAAGGGTACATACTTCTGCTGCAACTGTAATGGTGTTGCCGGAAGCTGAAGAGTTTGATGTAGAATTAGATATGAGCGATGTTAAGATCATCCGTACTACATCTACTGGTCCGGGTGGGCAAAGTGTAAATACTACGTATTCTGCCATTCAGTTAAAGCACATTCCTACAGGTATTGAAGCTAAGTGTCAGGATCAAAAGTCGCAACACAAAAACCTGGAAAAAGCAATAAAAGTTTTACGTTCTAGATTATATGAAGCTGAGTTGGCGAAGAAGCAAGCAGAAGATGCCGCTAAACGTAAAAGTATGGTTTCCAGTGGTGATAGGTCTGCAAAGATCAGAACCTATAATTATCCGCAAGGACGTGTCACAGAACATAGAATTGGTTTAACGATGTATGATCTGGATAATATTATGAACGGTGATATCCATAGAATAGTTGAAGAATTGAAACTAGCCGAGAATGCGGAAAAACTGAAAGAATCAGGTGGAATGCTTTAACCGATAAAAGCGGATTCTTTGTTAAAAAAATAACTATAAGCACAGAATTCGTTTAAAATACCCATAAATTAATGCTCAATATACTATTTAACTAATTTTACGCCAGATGAGTTTTGCCGGTTTAAAGAAAAAAACAACTCAAAAGTCATACGAAAAACTGCTCAAAAACATCAGAAAATCTGATACGGTTATTCCAGACAAAATCACAAGTGTGGGGATATTGGCAGATTCAAGATTGTTTGGTAGTTATGATATTTCCCGGAACCTAAGCCAAAAACTGGGGATAGAAAGCAGACATTTTGAGATTATAATTTTCGAAAACCTTAAAGACGATTTTGTGGCGCAACATTACAATACTTTTACCGAAAAAGATTTTGGTATGTATGGAAAAGTAAAAGCTCAAAATGTGCAAGATTTTATTAATACCAACTATGATTTACTGATCAATTTCAGTAATCAAAACAATGTGTATTTAAATCTGGTGGCTTTACAATCCAAAGCAAAATTTAAAGTAGGTTTTGCAAATGATGATCTTACTAATTTGTATGATTTTATGATCAATGTTGAAAGCAATAAAATTGACATCTTTACGGATGAATTGGCAAAATACTTACAAATTTTAAAGCTCATTAAAAAGTAGTTAAAAGTATGAAGCAATTTATTGGAACAGGTGTGGCGCTTGTTACACCTTTTAAAGAAGACAGGTCGGTTGATTTTGATGCTCTGGAAAAATTAGTTAATTACCAAATAGATAATGGTGTAGAGTACCTTGTGGTACTTGGCACAACAGGTGAGCCCGCTACACTAACAACAGAAGAAAAGCAAAAAGTAAAAGCAAAGATCATTGAGGTTAACAATGGCAGATTACCACTTGTTATTGGTATTGGAGGTAATAATACCCAAGCAGTGATTCATGAAATTCAAAACACAGATCTTTCAGCTTTTGATGCAATCCTTTCAGTATCACCATATTATAATAAACCCACACAAGAAGGTATTTATCAGCATTTTAAGGCTATTGCCGAATCTACTTCAAAACCAATAATTGTATACAATGTTCCGGGAAGGACGGCCAAAAATATGGAACCTGAAACTATTTTGCGGTTAGCTGCTGATTTTCCTAATATTATTGGTGTTAAAGAAGCGGCCGGAAATATGGAACAAGCACTACGATTGTTACAAAATAAACCTGCCGATTTTTTAGTGATTTCCGGTGATGATATGATTGCTTTACCAATGACACTCACTGGCGGAGCTGGTGTTATATCGGTTATTGGGCAAGGGCTTCCAAAAGATTTCTCAGAAATGATCCGTTTGGCACTTAAAGGAGAAACTAAAAAGGCCTCAGAACTTCATTTCAAATTAATGAATAGTATAGATTATATTTTCGAAGAAGGTAATCCAGCCGGTATTAAAGCATTACTTCATAATTTAAATATATGTAAGCCGTATGTAAGGCTACCTTTAGTTGAGGCTACTGCTGAATTACAAGAAAAAATCAGTACCTTTATGGCTGAATATTAATATAAAAATCGTTAGCATATGTTAAGTACCGAAATGGAAAAAGCTTTAAATGAGCAAATTAAAATAGAAGCAGAATCTTCTCAAGTATACCTGTCTATGGCTTCATGGGCTGAAACTCAAGGTTTTGAAGGTGTGGCGCAGTTTATGTATGCACATTCTGATGAAGAAAGAATGCATATGCTTAAATTGGTAAAATATATTAATGAAAGGGGTGGTCATGCCAAAGTATCTGCCTTAGATGCTCCTCCATTATCTTTCGGTTCATCCAAAGAAATGTTTAAAACATTGTTTGACCATGAAGTGATGGTTTCTAAAAGTATTAATGAATTGGTGCACATAAGCCTTCAGGAGAAAGACTATGCTACGCACAATTTCTTACAATGGTATGTGGCTGAGCAAATAGAAGAAGAAGCATTGGCACGTACTATTTTAGATAAAATAAACCTTATCGGAGATGATAAAGGAGGCCTTTATCTGTTTGACAATGATGTTAAACAATTAACGGTAATATCGGCATCTTCACCACAACCTTAAATTATTAACAAACTTTTAGTAGTTCTTCCTGTTAAAAGTGAAGCAAGTAACTATATTTTTGCCTTAAAAAGCTATTAAAAAATAGTTTTATTAATCCATTATAAATAATTACTTTTGCAAAATGCAAAAAATGAGGAAGTTCAGTATTGTTATAATTGTTGCCATAGCTTTGGCATCTTGCAGCGAATATCAAAAAGTTTTAAATAAAGGAACTGCTGAAGATCAGTATAAACTAGCTTCAGAATTGTTTGAGCAAGGAAAATATGGCAAGTCTATCATATTGTTTGAGAAGATTATGCCAAATTATCAGCGTAAGCCTCAAATGGAACGTATTCAGTATATGATCTCCGAAGCTAATTACAAAACTAAGAATTACGACTTAGCCGCATATCATTATAACAGGTTTATAGGTAATTATCCAAATAGTTCAAAATTGGAAGAAGCTGCTTTTATGATAGCTCACAGTTATTATATGGCTTCGCCGAAGTCTAGTTTAGACCAGGCTGAAACGCAAAAAGCGTTGACGGCTTTTCAGAGTTTTATAGATAAATATCCTAATTCTGAAAAAGTAGAAGAAGCTAATAAATATTATGACGAACTGGTAAAACGTTTAGAAAAAAAATCATTCGATATAGCTAAGAATTATTATCATACCGAATATTATCAGGCAGCAATTACAGCGTTTGATACTTTTTTAGAAGATAATTTTGGAACTGAATACAAAGAAGAAGCCATGGCTTATAAATTCTTAGCATCTTATGAGTTGGGCATGAATAGTATTTTTCTTAAAAAAGAACAAAGATTGAACGATGCCATTTTAGCATATAGCAGATTTGAAAAAAGTTTCCCTGAGTCTGAAAGATTGAAAGACTTTAAGAACAAACTCAACAATTTAAATAACGAATTAAAATCAACACAAGAATTACAAGCAAAACTAGATAGCAATGGATTATAAAAATTCTGAGGCACCGGTAACTACAGTTACCTATGATAAAGTTAAAGTTGAAACTCCAACTCACAACATCTATGAAGCAATTAGCATAATTGCTAAAAGAGCTAATCAAATCAATGAAGATTTAAAAAAGGAGTTGATAGACAAGTTGGATGAATTTGCAACACACAACGATAGCTTAGAAGAAGTTTTTGAAAACAAAGAGCAGATAGAAGTATCAAAATTCTACGAAAAATTACCAAAACCAACTGCAATGGCAGTTGAAGAATGGTTAAATGATAGAATTTATCACAGAAATCCAGAAGAAACTGATAAAAACCAATAAAGTGTCTGTTTTAAGCGGCAAAAATATTCTTTTGGGCATTACTGCCGGAATAGCTGCTTACAAAACAGCTCACTTAGTAAGACTTTTCATAAAAGCAGGAGCTAATGTACAAGTAGTAATGACTCCTGCTTCTAAAGATTTTGTAACTCCGCTTACACTTTCCACACTTTCCAAAAATCCGGTTCATTCTACTTTTTTTGATAAAGAAGATGAAAATGAAGAATGGAACAATCATGTTGATTTAGGTCTTTGGGCAGATTATATGATTGTAGCTCCGACAACGGCCAATACGATTTCGAAAATGGCCAATGGTACTTGCGATAATCTGCTGTTGGCAGTGTATCTTTCGGCAAAGTGCAAGGTATATTTTGCACCTGCCATGGATTTGGATATGTATAAACATCAAACCACCAAAAAGAATATAGAAAAACTAATTGGTTTTGGTAATGTAATGATTCCACCTGAGGTAGGTGAATTAGCCAGCGGTTTGGTAGGCGAAGGCAGAATGGCTGAGCCTGAAAACATCATTTCCTTCATGGAAAAGGATATTATGGCTAGTCTTCCTTTGCGGAATAAAAAAATCATGATAACTGCCGGTCCAACATACGAAGCAATTGATCCTGTGCGTTTTATTGGTAATCATTCTTCCGGAAAAATGGGTTTTGAATTGGCCAATACAGCTGCGGAATTAGGCGCTGAGGTTACATTGATTTCAGGTCCTTCTTGCGAAAAGCTACAGAACAATTCCATAAAAAGAGTTGATATTGTGAGTGCTGAAGATATGTATAATGCAGCTAATTCATTGTATAATGATGTAGATATTGCTATTTTGGCAGCTGCGGTGGCAGATTATAAACCTGCAATTGTACAAGCAAAAAAGATTAAAAAAGAAGAACAACAGTTAACCATTGAGCTTACTCAGACCAAAGACATTCTGGCATCACTTGGAAAAGTGAAAAACAACCAATTCTTGGTAGGATTTGCGTTGGAGACTGATAATGAACTGGAAAATGCTAAAAGTAAACTGAGAAGGAAGAATTTGGATATGATTATACTAAATTCGTTGAATGATAAAGGAGCGGGGTTTAAGAGTGCTACCAACAAAATTACCATTATTGATGCTAAAGAACAGGTAAAAGAGTTTGAACTTAAAACAAAAAAAGAAGTAGCTGCTGATATATTGAATGAAATCATAAAAAAAATAAATGCGTAGAATTGCTTTTGTCATAGTACTATTTTCAATTTTTCAACTGCAATCGCAGGAATTGAATTGTGTGGTTATTGTTAACGCAGATCAAATACAAAATACAAATAGTCAGGTTTATAACACATTGCAAAACAGTATTTTAGAGTTTTTGAATAACACTAAGTGGACTACTAATAATTACAAACCACAAGAGAAAATAAACTGCGCCATTACTATCAATATTTTAGAACAACCATCTTCAAATGATTTTAAAGGGAATATGATCATTCAGGCTTCTAGACCTGTATATAATTCTACCTATCAATCGTCAATTTTGAATTTTAAAGATGATAATGTGTCTTTTATCTATAATGAATATCAGCCACTTATCTACAACGAAAACAGTTTTGAATCTAATTTGGTTTCGCTACTTGCATTTTATGCTTATACCATTATTGGGATGGATGCCGATACTTTTGCTTTTAAAGGAGGAGAACAATATCACAAAAGGGCAGAGAATGTTGTAAATCAGGCTCAACAAGGAGGTTATTCCGGTTGGAATAGAATTGATGGCAACAATACAAGATATCAGTTCAATGAAAACTTGCTTTCACCTGTTTATGATGATTTTAGGGAAATAATGTACGAGTATCACTTAAAAGGATTAGACACCATGTCTGAGAATAAAAAAGATGGAAAGCAGGCAGTAGCAAGTAGTTTAATGAAACTTCAGAATATTTATCTGCGTAGGGCAAATGCATATCTTTTACGCATTTTTATGGATACAAAATCTGATGAGATAGTTGATATATTCTCTGATGGTCCCAGAATAGATAACTCCGCCAAGTTAAAAGAAATGTTGTTTAAAATTTATCCTACGTATAACGAAAAGTGGGAAAAAATTAAAATATAAAGCAATTATATTTGTAACAATTTAAGTAAGTTTGATGGGTGTGAAAACACTCATTTTTTTTAAAGAAAAAGTACAGAATGCTTCAATCGCTTTCCATAAAAAACTACGCGTTGATAGATGACCTGAATGTAACATTCAGTGATGGATTTTCTATTATTACAGGCGAAACAGGTGCGGGTAAATCCATTTTATTAGGGGCGTTATCTATTGTTTTGGGTAAGAGGGCAGACCTTTCTACACTAAAAAATAAAGAGGAAAAATGTATTGTTGAAGCAGAATTTTTGATTACAAAGTTTGAATTACAATCCTTTTTTGAAGAAAATGATTTAGATTTTGAAGAAAGAACGATCATAAGAAGGGAAATTCTTCCAAATGGAAAGTCCAGAGCATTTATAAATGATACACCTACAACACTTAATGTGCTAACGGAACTCAGCGAACATTTGATTGATGTTCATTCACAACACCAGACATTAGAGTTGGCAGATGTGGAATATCAATTTTTGATAATTGATGCGCTGGCTGATACTAAAAAGTTTATAGAATCTTATAAAAAAGGCTTACTGGTAAGGAAGAATTTGTTGAATGACTTACAGCAATTACTTGAAAATCAAAAAGAAGCCCAAGAACAATATGATTACAATTCACATCTGTTGAATGAATTAACAGAGGCTAGTTTTAAAGAAGATGAGCAGGAGTTTTTAGAAGAAACGTTGG
>JAGQYU010000248.1 GCA_020435885.1 Flavobacteriaceae bacterium | reverse complement strand
TATATTTATGAAGCAAATATTAATACCCTGGAGTTTGATCAAGTAATGGGTTTCTACCAATCATATCATCTGTAATCGGTAATAACAATTTGTATTCATCGCCAGCATTTAAAAATTGTATATTGCTTATAACAAAATTATTACCAGCTCTACGTAAATCCCACCATCTTTTACCTTCACCAATAAACTCTTTATAACGTTCATCAAGGATAGCATTAGCATTTTCAGATTGAGAACCATTGACATAGGCATGCACTGCTGCATTATAATTGCTACCATATGCTCGTGCCCTAACGGCGTTTATTTCATTTGAAGGATCTTCTCCCAAAAGATTTTTTACTTCTGCTAACATCAATAAAATATCAGCATATCTGTAGATTGGTATATTACTGTCGAAAATTCGAACAGAGCCATCAATCCTGCCTAAAAATTTATTAAACACTGATCCGAAATAGGCAGGTTCATTATAGGTAGTATAACCGGCCCCACCATTATCATCAATATATAGACGAATAAAGGTGGCATCTTTACGACTATCATCATTATCATCCAATAATAATAGGGTTTTTTCTGATTGGCCGTACCGGTTTGCGCCTTCAACAATAAAGTCGATCATCGAATCACCCTTATCATTGTAAGTAGGGTTAACTTCCAAAGCTCTACCAGTTAAACTATTGTAATGGTTTGATGCCTCATCCTGTGCAAAATCCAATGCAAAAATAAACTCATTATTACCTTCATTAGATGCCCCCCAAAGATCTGAGTAGTCAGGAACCAAATCAAAACCCATTGAAGCAATTTGTTGAAGCGTAATCTTAGCTGTATTATAATCGGCATCACCACCACCTAACAAATTACCCGACCAAATAAACACATCACCTTTTAAAGATAAAGATGCCGCTTTAGACCAATACACATTACTACCGTTATAAAATCCATCATTACTGCCAAATGCAGATAACGAAGCTTCTATGTCAGCTTTTATTTGTTGCATTACTTCACTTTGCGAAGACCTTGGCTTAGCTAATGAAGAAGGGTCAATATTAAATAACGGTTCTAAAATGATAGGTACATCTCCCCACGTTTTTAGTAATGTATAATAATAAAATGCTCTTAAGCCATAGGCCTGACCCATCAAGTGGTTTTTTTCCTCTTCATTTTGAAATGAAATATCAGGGACATTCAGAATAAAATCATTCACTTTATGAATATTCGAATATAATCCTGCCCAACCACCGAAAGGAGCAGTTGATGCTGTTATATCAGATTCAATCAGATTTACATTAGAAGGGGATTCATAAGTCCTACCTCCCCAAATGTCACTTCTCATTTCACCCAATAACCAAAGATTCGGATTTGACGACCTAAGATTACCATACAACCCTGAATGAGCTGTTTTTGCACCTGTTTCTGTATCCCAGAACCCAGAAGCCGTTAATTGACTGGGGCTTGTTAAATCAAGTTCATTATTACATGAACTTAACATCATTAAAGCCATAAGTATATAAATATATTTTTTCATCTTCTTAATTTTAAAATGTTAGGTTAAGTCCAATAGTATATGTTTTTGGAACTGGAAAAGCTCCATATTGTATTCCACCAATTTCAGGAGTGTCCCCAGAAAAACTTTTAAAATAATGTAAATTCGTTCCTGTCAAATAAATATTCAATCCTTGTATTTTATCTTTAAAATACTTGGTAGGCACATTATAACTCAATGTAACTTCACGTAAGGCTAAATAGTCTCCCTTTTCCCAAAATTGATTATTCCCTGCGTTTAATAAACTATTAGAATCTGTGTAGCTACTACCTTCATTCCCTCTCCATACATTTTTGGCTCCATTAACAAATACAAAACGCGGCCAGTCCGTATCCGTATTAGTCGGCGTCCAAGAATCTAATACTTCTATTGGTTGATTTAAGTTACCTTGTGTTTGGCCATAACCTTTACTTCTAATATGATTCCAAACTAAATGCCCGGTTGCAAAATCAGTCTTTACAAATAAATTGAAATTTTTATACCTTAGATTTGAAGAAAAACCTCCAACCAAACTTGGTGTAGTTCGACCAATTACTTTTCTATCTAAACTATTGATAATGCCATCATTATTCAAGTCAACCCATTTTACATCACCTGCCCATCGTTGATTACGACTAAACCCTGGCATTAATTCATCTGTTATTGCATTATCAGCATTTGCATCGGCCTGATCTGTATAAATTCGATCTTGAATATATGCAATAACTAGATCTGTACCGCTACGTTGACCTTCTTGCAAGCCACCTACCCATTCTTCCTGACCTGTATTTGGATTCCATATCAATTGTCCTCCCTGTCTATTCAGCTCATTAGCGTTGTCTGGAAGTTCTATGACATAATTTTTGTTGGTTGTAAAGGTTGCGCCTAAATTCCATGTCAAGTCGTCATTTCTAAAAATATCCCCATTAACCTGTAACTCAAACCCTTTATTTCTTATCGTACCATTATTTGTTAAAATACTACTAAAACCAGTATAATAAGGTAGGGTAAGGTTGGCCAATTTATCCTTTATATCTCTTGAGTAAATATCTGTAATTAAAGTTAGCCTATTGTCAAATAATGAAATATCAAGACCAACATTAAATGTTGTTGATTTTTCCCATTTCAAACCTAATGTAGGTAGCCCTGTATTAGCATAACCCGTTTGTCCATTATAAACTCCTTGATCTCCATAAGATCCAAAAACTCCATAATTACTTAACACATCTTGATTACCATTAATACCGTAGCTTAATCTGGGTTTTAGACTTGATATGTATTTTCCAAAGAATGAATCACCAAAAAAATCTTCATTATGCGCATTCCATCCTAACGAGACACCAGGAAAAAAATCATATTTATTATCACCTAGTCTAGAAGAGCCATCATAACGATAAGTAAATCCAACCAAATATTTGTTATCATAATCATAAAGTAATCTACCAAAGTTTGAGATTATAACATATTCAGTTTCAAAGCTGTAAGGAACACCATTTGCTTCAGGAGCAGCATTTAAAGTTTGAATTAAATCTGTTGGAGAATTCCTCGTTCCTGCAGATGTATTAAAGTAATTATCTTTATAATATTCTGCCCCAATCAAAACGTTAAAATTATGGGTGTTGTAACTCTTAATATAATTAAGTGTACCTGTTAATTGATTTCTCAGAGTCCTATCCAATTCCACAGAAGCTTGACGTGCCGTATTCAAAGGCCCACTTGTACTGGATGTCCTATATGCTTTATTAAAGTTTTCAAAATGATTATTAATTGCAAAATGACTACCGTCCAACGATAAGGTTAAATTCTCAATAATCTCCCAATCAAATCCCACCGAAGCTGATAAACGCTGTTCTAAATTCTTTCTGACAAATTTATCCTGGTAATATAATGGGTTACCAAAACTTTGATTTTGCCCAGTTGCATAAATATCAGACCAAGTCCCATCGGGATTATTATCATAAGTTCTTGAAACTGGGGCTTGTCCCTGAAATCTTCTGAATACGGTATCATCATTCCCCAAGGGACTTAAACTCAAATTTGAATGAGAATATAATACATTAGCATTCACTTTGAAATTTTTCATTATATCATAGGAACCACTGAATTTACCTGAATATCTTTTAAATCCTGATCCTAAAACTAAACCATCATTATCTAGTAACCCTAAACCTAAATAATATGTTCCCTTTTCATTACCTCCATCAAAAGACAAATAATGATCTTTGGAAAAGCTGTCTTGATAAATACGGTCTCCCACCCCTTTGTTTTCATAAAATAATATATCTCTACTAGGGTTTAAAATATCTGGTATTGATGTCCAACCAGGTTGGCTTAGAAGGTATTGATTATCAGTTGTTAAATATTGTGTTGTAAAAGGAGAATTTGTTGTATTACCTCCGGTACCCATACTATTTGCGCCATCTAAAAAAGCTCCAAAACTGCCGGGATTATTTACGACTTCTCTATACCATGCTATTGACTGTCTATTATAATTTATAAAATCTACAGCACCAATGTATTTTTGATCATCCCTTTCTTTGTTTGTGCTGTATCTATATTTATAATTAATAGAACTTTTCCCTTTCTTACCTGTTTTAGTGGTAACTAATATAACACCATTTGCAGAACGCGCACCATAAATAGCAGTGGCTGCCGCATCTTTTAAAACTTCAATTGATTCAATATCATCAGAGTTAAGAGCATAAAATGAACTTGGAATTCCATCAACAAGTATTAATGGAGAACCCGTACCGTCAAAATTTGTTCCACCTCTTAAAATGATTTGGGGGGTAGATCCTGGTTGTCCAGTTGTATTTGTAATACGAACACCTGCTACAGTCCCTTGCAATGAAGTTGCAGCGTTTGATCTAGTAGATGTCTCTAATATTCTAGTATCTAATTTTGCAATGGAAGTTGTTAAAGTTTCTCTGGTTTGTGTACCATAACCAGTGACTACCACTTCTTGTAAAACCGAAACATCTTCATTGAGTATTATATTAATCACAGATTCTGAAGCAACAACGACCTCTATACTGTGATACCCTATATAACTAAATACAAGTACATCTCCAAAATTCACATTAATGGTATAATTCCCATCAAAATCAGTTTCTGTACCAGTTGTCGTACCTTTTATTATAACACTTGCCCCTGGAAGAGGAGAATTGTTATTATCTGTAACGATCCCTGTAATTGTTTTTTGTTGTGCGATCCCGTTAAAAGATAGGAATAACAACATGCTGAATATCAAATAAATGACATTTGTTTTTCGTTTTTTCATACCGTAAAAAATATTTGATTAGTCATATTGTATTATATATTATGTATTACATAATGCAATATTAAATTATTTTTTTTAAATGAACAATTTAAATTGTGTTTTTTGATAGTCAATTTTAGCTTAGTCCAGTAAATTCATTTAATA
>JAGQYU010000247.1 GCA_020435885.1 Flavobacteriaceae bacterium | reverse complement strand
GCCAATTGAAATTTCAATTGGCTTTTTTGATTATATTTAATTTTTAAATTGTATTTAATGAAACTACTCAGAAATAAGCTTCCTATTATTTTCTTGTGCTTATATATTATCTTATTTATAATCTGTGCCATTAACCCTTATGACAGAGCTGTTTGGTGGGCTGAAAACATTCCGGTTATGCTGCCGGTATTACTATTGGTATTTACATATAAGAAATTTAAGTTTAGCAATATTTCGTACTTTTTAATGTGGTTTTTTATGAGTATCCATACCATTGGCGGGCATTTTACCTTTGAATTGGTGCCTTTTGATTTTGGGAATAAATTGCTATCGTATTTGAATATGGAATTTTTATTTCCTGAAGGAAGAAATAATTTTGATCGTTTCGGTCATTATTTTGTGGGAGTTTTTGCGTATCCGCTAGCTGAGTTCACTTATAGAAAAAAATATATAACCAATGTGCCAACTGCCATTTTGTTTGGGATATTGGCTTTAGGTTTTTGGGGAGCTTTATACGAGGTGATTGAAATGATCTATGCCATTAAAGAAGGAGGAAGTGCAGGAGCTGCATTTTTGGGTTCACAAGGTGATATTTGGGATGCTCAAAAAGATATGTTGTTAGATATTTTAGGAGCGATTACCGTTTCAATTCTATTCTATTTTATTTGGAGAAAGAAATAAAAAAAGGAAGCAAAAAGCTTCCTTCTAATTATTTTATGGATTTGCTACAATGTAGCCACCCTTTTTTAATTTTTCGTAAAAAACACCTTTACATTTATAGTATTCCTTTCCTGTTAAAGTAAGAAATTCACCATTTTTTGGCAGTACATTTATTTTTGCTCCTACAGGTGCTTTTCTTAGCGTAAGTTTATCGTTTATTTTGGCATACCAAATACCATCTACAACACGATATTCTATACCTTTAAATATAAGTACAGTAGTGTTTTTATCAAATTTCTCTACAACTTTTTTTGGAGCGCTTTTTACTCCAGGTTTACCATTATCATCATTACCCTCTGTTAATTGGGCAAAGGCTTCATTGACCGATGCAATGGCGATGAATAATACTAGACTTACTAACAACTTTTTCATAATTAGGAATTTTTTAGGGCAAAACTATCAATTAATAACATATATGTCAAGTTGATAGCTAATTTTCTTCTAGATTACCGCCTCTTCTGTTTTCTCTGAACTTTTTCAAAAGTTCCTTGCCAAAGCCGTTTTCAGCTCTTATGAGTTTTAAAATTTTCTTTGAAGAGATAACACCATTCAAGTTTTTATAGAGCTTTTCTTTTTCTTTGGCCATGTTCAGATCAATTTGGGCAAGTTCGCTAACTATGGCAGCAGCTTCTTTGTCAGAAAGGTTATCAACACCTCCGGCATCTTTGATCTTATGGAAGAGTCTTTTTGTATCAGTAAATCGTAATTGGTCAATTTTATTACTGTATTCATTATAAATAGGCCAAAATTTTTCTGCTTCTTTAGCAGTAAGGTCTAATTCTTTTGTAATGTAAGCCGTTTTCAACGCCTTTATTTTTTCAATACGATCACCTTCTTGGGCCTTAACAGCCAAAGGAGTAAAAATAAGAAAGGCTACTATTAGTAATATATTTTTCATTTTTATTTGTTTTCAATAAGCAAACTTTCAATATCTGTGCCATTAAGGTATTCTATCATTTCTTCATCGTTGTAATAGCCATAATTATCAGAAAGCTCAACATCGCTGTAAACTTCTGCTATTTGATAAGGATCTATAGTAATTTGATCATTTTCAATCCATTGCTCAATATCCGAAGTAGCCACATTATTGATGCTGTTCTTATTTCCATTGTAATTTAAGAAAAGAAACAATGCTATGGCAGCGGCGGAAGCAACTGGTAATAAGCGTTTTATGATGAACTGCCTAAAATCAATTATTTTAACTTCTTTAGCAGGAAGTTTGTTAATTATTGTTACTTCAACTGTATCAAAATAATCTTTTGGAGTTTTAAATCCGGTGGTTTTATTGAGTTTTTCTGTATGTAGTTTAGATAGAATAACATCTTCTATACTATCAAAATATGCTTTAGGCGTATTAAAACCTTCTTTTTCAGGGAGTTTTTCTTCTACTATTTTAGAAAAAACAGTATCTTCCACTGATTGGAAATATCCATCAGGAGTTTTGAAGTTTTTCTTCTTAAGGTTGTTATTATCTAATTTTCCGTTTTTCATCATTTTATTGGACTACAAAAAGTGCAAAAGGTTTAAAATTAGTCGGTTAAAAAACTTTCAATTTTTTTTACTGCATGATGATACGATGCTTTCAACGAACCCACCGAAGTTTCTAAGATTTCAGACATATCATCATATTTCATCTCATCAAAATAGCGCATATTAAAGACCAGTTGTTGCTTTTGCGGCAATGTAGCTATGGCTTTTTGTAATTGCAGTTGCATTTCATCACCATCAAAATATACATCAGCCTCTAAGTTTTCAGCTAGTTTGTATTGTAATTCACTAACATCAATATTTTTTTCTTTAGCTCTTTTATTAATGAAAGTAATGGCCTCGTTGGTGGCAATTCTGTACATCCAAGAATAGAGCTTGCTTTCAGCTTTAAAGGTATTGATATTTTTATAAACCTTTATAAATGTGTTTTGTAGCACATCATCGGCATCATCATGTGAAATAACAATTTTACGAATATGCCAATACAAACGCTCTTTGTATTCAGACATTAGTTTTCTGAATGCCTGCTCTTGCGTTTTGGGTTCTTTAAGTTCTTCTATTAACTGTGTTTCGGCTACCAACACGTGTTTTGGTTTTGCTCTGTTAGACTATAAAGTTAGGAAAAGGTTTAATAGTGTTGAAGATTTCTAAAATTTTAGATTTAAAATTTAACACTAATTTTAGCGTTCAACACTCTTCCGGACAAATAATTTGGAATAGCTACAGACCGTTGTGAGGAAATATCTCTTACCCAAGTATTGGTAATGGAGTTTTGCACATCAAACATATTAAAAAGCTCTATACCCACAGAAAACTCTTTGAATTTTTTAAGGAAATCATTGGTTGGTTTTTTGTTTCGGTCAACCAGTACATACCAAAGCCCAACATCTGAACGAAAATAGTCTTTCAAGCGGTTTTGGAACACATACGGATCGGCATACGAAGGAGAACCTCCCGGCACACCGGTATTATAGACCAAATTCAAATACATTTTAAAATTCGGATATTTTGGCACATAGTCATGAAAAAGGATGGCAAATTTTAAGCGCTGATCTGTAGGCCTTGAAATATAACCTCTATCATCAATATTTTCTTTGGTTTGTAAGTATCCAACACTAAACCATGACTCGGTTCCGGGCACAAACTCACCGTTGATACGTGCATCAAGTCCGGCAGCGTACGCTTTAGCATTGTTCTTTGCTCTGTAACGTATTTGAACGTTATCAACGGTAAAAGGGTTTACATCAGTTAATGCTTTGTAATAAGCCTCCGTAACCAATTTAAAAGGTCTGTTCCATAGTTTAAAACTGTAATCATTGCCCAATACAAAATGTATGGAACGTTGTGCTTTAACTTCCGGATGTACCGTGCCAAGAGAATCTCTTAACTCACGGTAAAAAGGTGGTTGATAATAAAATCCGCCGGAAAGCCTAAAAAGCATATCTTTTTCCCAATCGGGTTTAATCGCCAATTGAACTCTGGGGCTTATAACTGTGTGATTTTTTGAAGTTTCTCCTTCAGGTTTTACTGTCCAATTCTGGGCTCTGACACCTACATTAAACCAAAATTGATGATTGTTTATGTAAGAAGTTTTGCTCCATTGGGCATACCCTGAAACTCTATTAATCTGCACATTGTTAGTAGCCCGCACACTTGTATAAGGGACAATAGGACCAATATAGGGTGTATATGGTTCATCATTTCTTGGGAGTAGATGAGGAGGACGTAATGAAAATCCGGCAGAGTCTATTACTTCCCATTCTATGATCCTGTCTTTAATATCTTCCAGTTGATATTTAGCACCAAATTCAAAAATATTTTGATCTTTTCTGAGTGTAGCTTTCGCTTGAATATTAGTGATCAGCGCATCCAAATCATTACGAGCATGGTCTAACTGAGATCCGATGCCTTGTGTAAATTTCACTTCACCAAAACTATCACTGCCAAAGTCAGCATTTACCTCACCAATACCGTAAGAAGCTAAAATATCATAATGTTCTTCTTCCTGAGTGTTGTAAACCGAAGTTATTAGGTCAACTTTAAAATCATCATTAATTTGATAGGAACCTTTCAGAGCACCAAAAAGTGTTAAATATTGATCATCTTCTTTACCATCGTAAAAAACAATCAATGCTTGTGGCTCTGCAACTGTTCCAAAATTCGTACGCCGTGATATTGGTGTGTAATTGTAATTATTCAGAGAAAAATTTCCTAAAAAATCGATATTCAGTTTTTCAGTAAATTGATAAGAAAGATAGGCTTGAACATCCGTAAAGTTTGGCTTAAAATTGGTTTCAATATCCTTACTATTTACAAAAAGACTGTTATTTCTGTAACGGGCACCAATGATAGAAGTGAATTTCTTATTGGAGCTACTATTCTCAAAAGTAGCACTTCCGCCTAGCAGGCTGGCTTCTATAGCCAAACCGAATTGTTGTGGTTTTTTATAAGTGATATCCAATACAGAGGAAAGTTTATCACCATACTTAGCTTGAAATCCTCCTGCTGAAAATTTCACATTATACGTTAGGTTTGGGTTTACAAAACTTAGCCCTTCCTGTTGCCCTGACCGGACTAAAAAAGGCCTGTAAACTTCAATTCCGTTAACATATACTAGGTTTTCATCATAATTACCACCTCTTACATTGTATTGGGTACTGAGTTCGTTATTGCCACTAACGCCGAGACCGATATTTTTTAATGCACTTTCAATACTTGGATTAGCACTGGGCAGTATTTCAACGGTTTTAGTATCAACTTTATCAATGCCTTCGGCTTCGTTTTTTTTATCTTTTACAACAACTTCATCAATAACTTCTGTTTTTGTAGTGAGTTTTGGCGAAAAATTTACGGTTCTATTCTTTAGTACTTTTATCCTTTTAGTATAAGTAATGTATGCTACATGACTGAAAGTTAGTGTTATAGTTTGCCCTGAAGGGATTTCGAGTTGATATTCTCCTTTATTGTTTGTGGTTGTGCCTTTGCCGTTGTAAGTAATAGCTACATCTTCTATAGGTGTATTGTTTTCATCTTTTACTACACCCTTTACGATACCGGTTTGAGCAATTGAAGAGCTTAAAAAGCTTAAGAAAATAATAATGAAAGCAATGGTTCTCAACTCCGGAGATTTGGTAAAAGTTGTTATTCTTCTTTTCTGTAAAACGATGCAATATACACAATAGTATTGTTTACATTGTCTATGGCTGTAACTTTTAGGGTATGCTCGTTGCCTTCCAATTTTCTATCACTGAAATCATAGATAAGCAATCCGGTTTTAGGATCGTATTCCAGTAAGATCCATTTTCCGTCAATTTCACCACGATAAAATTTAATTCCGGAAAGATTGTCAGAAACCTTTAATTTTAACTCAGAATATTTAGATAGCCATTGCCCTTCCTTAAAGTTTATAGGAACAATTTTGGGTTTAATACTATCGATAGCCAAAGTATATTCTCCCAACGTTTTACTTAACGTGTAAACTTTGTCATCTTTACTTCTGGTAGAGGAGTAGCTCAACCCGCCTTTACTAGTTTTTCTAGCAATAAATAATTGTTTTCGTTTACTTTCAGGATAATCGGATACATCAAATGTGAGCGTAAAATTATTATGAAGTGGTACATCATCATGATGAAGTTTAACTACTTCTCCATCGTATTGAAAATCGAAATACAAATCTTTATAAAAACTGTTTTTAGGAAAAGCAACCGTTACATTGTCTTTTGAAAGCTTATTAAACTCAACAGCATTTAAATAATAAGGTGTTTCTTTAATGGGTCTTTTAACAATGATTGGGTCTTTTTTACCAACTATTGGTATTATTAGTGTACGACTATTCCCTTCAAAATCTTTTGCCGTTATTTTTACTGTATAAGACAATCCGTCTTTTATTTCCAAAAATCCATTGTCAATTACATTTTTATATATGCTGAGCTTATTGTTTGGCTCAACAAAACATTTTTGTATGTGTTGTCTTTTATTGCTATATCTTTCGTAATCGATAAAATCATTAATATAATTTGTTTCATTGAATGAGTAGGTGTCTAATGAATGGTAATACACCCTTTTTCCGTTTACAGACATTTCTAAACTGAACAACCCATTGTGGTTGTAGGCACCATCTTGTTGGTCAATAGCATTTACGCCAATGCCAATTATGCCAAAAGCTTCAATTTTATCGGCAATTAAATCTCCGTTTGCTTGTTTTTTTAGGAAAAGGTCTTTCTCTATATTAGACTGATCTACATGACTGGAATCACCAAACATATACACAACGGCAGCCCTAATTTCGGGAGCTCTTTTATCTGCAATCTTGTAACCAAAAAATAATGGATTTATGGGTTTTGAGGCTGCATCTCTCACTTCAAAATGAAGGTGGGGCCCACCAGAACCACCGGTATTTCCGCTAAGGGCAACAATTTCACCTTTAGAAACTATTAGTTCTGAGGCTTTCGGAAAAAGTTCAATGGTAAAACTTTCTTTTTCGTATTGGTGCTTTTTTACATATTCCTCAATTTTTGGAGCAAACTTTTTTAAATGCCCATATACAGTTGTATAACCGTTAGGGTGAGTTATATATAAGGCCTTGCCGTATCCCCAATGCGATACTTTTATTCTGGAAACATAGCCACCTGCGGCCGAAAGTACATTAAGCCCTTGTCTTTGTTGTGTTTTAATATCCAACCCTCCGTGGAAATGATTGCTACGCAATTCGCCAAAATTTCCGGAAAGAATCAGCGGAATATCAAGCGGATTTATAAAATCATCCGTAGGGTATTTTTGTTGTGAAAACCCTAGTTGCAGCCCTAAAAAAAATACGAATAAAAAAAGTTGTTTCCCCATATCGATGCGCTAAATTACAGATAAGAAATTGAATTAAAAAATAATTTGATAAGCTGTTATTTTTCAAATAGTTGTGATTATTTTTTGATATTATTACTTAAAACTGTTGCTTAATTGTGGCAAGTACATTAACTTTGTTGATGATGTTTATAATCTTTGTAATTAATGAGCAACGTATTGGAAATAATTGATTCTCTGCAAACTAAGTTAGAGAAACTACTTTCTAAATACGAATTATTACAAATAGAAAATCAACAGTTGTTGGAAAAAAGTGAAAGACTGGCAGAGGAGTTGACAAAACAAAAAGAAACTGTTGGAGCTATTGAAGATAAGTATGAATCATTAAAAGTTGCAAATGCAATAGTAGGCAGCAAAGAAGATAAACATGTTACAAAGCTTAAAATAAATACTTTAATTCGAGAGATCGATAGATGTATAATACAGTTAAGTGAATAGGCTCTGCAGATGGAAGATAAGTTAAGAATAAAAGTAACGATTGGAGACAGGGTTTATCCGTTGACTATAAAAAGCGAAGGTGAAGAAGAAGGTGTACGTAAAGCCGTAAAGAAGATAAATGACCTCATTAAAAAATTTGAGGAAAATTATGAGGTAAGAGACAAGCAAGATGTGCTGGCAATGTGCGCCTTACAATTTGCATCTTTACAAGAGGTTAGAAGTATTTATAACGTACAGGATTCTGAGAAGATAGAAAGTAAATTAAAACAATTAAATGCAGTGCTAGACGCTCATTTATAATAAGTTCTTTAAAATATAATAATACTGCCTACATTAATTATTTGTTTGATAAACTCAACACTATACAATTCAAAAGGGTGAGTCTAAACTAGTAAAGCGTGCCGTCTTTGAGCGGATACTTGATCAGTTTGTTAACCCTAAACTTGTTTCTTGGAGTTTATACAACTCTAGTTTAATGTAGGCTTTTTTTTTACTATAAATTAACTAAAAATGGAAGGATTGATATTGCCAATACTATTAGGCGTTGTAGGTTTAGTTATCGGTTTTATAATAGCAAAAGCCCTAGAAAAAAATAAAGCTTCATTAATTTTAAAAAATGCCAAGAAAGAATCTGAAGCAATTTTAAAAGAAGCTAAAATAGATGCTGAGGCTATTAAAAAAGATAAAATATTACAGGCTAAAGAAAAGTTCATTGAACTAAAGACAGAACATGAAAAAGTTATCCTTAGCAGGGATAAAAAAGTAGCTGAGGCTGAGAAGAGGATAAGAGATAAAGAATCTTTAGCAGCACAGGAAATTGATAAAAATACCAAGCTCAATAAAGCATTGGAAGAAAAATTATCCGATTATGATTTCAGAATAGAGTTTCTTGATAAAAAGAAAAAGGAAGCTGAAAAAATGCATAAAAAACAGGTTGAGCAATTGGAGGTTATTTCTGGTCTTTCAGCAGAAGATGCTCGTAAAGAGTTAATAGAATCTTTACGAGAAGAAGCCAAAACGGATGCTATGGCTTACATTCAAGATACATTGGAAGAAGCCAAGCTTACTGCACAACAAGAAGCCAAAAAGATCATCTTAAATACTATTCAACGTATTGGCGTAGAACAAACCGTTGAGAATTGTGTATCTGTTTTCAACTTAGAATCTGACGATGTTAAAGGTAGAATTATTGGTAGAGAAGGCCGAAATATTAGAGCCTTAGAATCTGCCACAGGCGTTGAGATTATTGTTGATGATACGCCGGAAGCTATCATACTTTCATGTTTTGACCCTGTTCGTAGAGAGATTGCTCGTTTGTCGCTACATAAGTTAGTTACTGATGGTAGAATCCACCCGGCTCGTATTGAGGAAATTGTAGCTAAAACCAAAAAAGAAATAGATCAAGAAATTATAGAAGTTGGTAAACGTACTGTGATTGACCTTGGTATTCATGGATTACACCCTGAATTGATCAAGGTGGTTGGTAGGATGAAATATCGTTCATCATACGGACAAAATCTATTACAACACTCTAGAGAAGTTGCAAATTTATGTGCTTTGATGGCTGCTGAATTAGGCTTGAATCCTAAAGTGGCAAAACGTGCCGGTCTGTTACATGATATTGGTAAAGTACCAGAGACCGAAAGTGAATTACCACACGCACTGTTAGGTATGGAATGGGCTCAGAAATATGGTGAAAAAGAAGATGTTTGTAATGCCATTGGTGCCCACCATGATGAAATTGAAATGAAATCTTTGATAGCACCAATCGTTCAGGTGTGTGATGCTATTTCCGGCGCTAGACCAGGTGCAAGAAGACAAGTGCTGGATTCATATATTCAACGTTTGAAAGACCTTGAAGATGTGGCATTTGGCTTTGGTGGTGTTCAGAAAGCGTATGCTATTCAAGCAGGTAGAGAGTTGCGTGTAATTGTTGAAAGTGAAAAGGTTGATGATTTAAAGGCTTCTGAACTTTCATTCAATATTTCGCAAAAGATACAGAATGATATGACTTATCCGGGTCAGGTTAGAGTAACGGTTATTCGAGAAACAAGAGCCGTAAATATTGCTAAGTAAAAAATAACTAATTCAAATAATTGTGATGAACCCTTTTTTGTTTTACAAAAGAGGGTTTTTATTTTCTAGGATGGTATTTTTCAATGACTTCCCTTAAAAAAGTTTTATCTACATGCATGTAGATTTCTGTTGTAGTAATACTTTCATGGCCAAGCATTTGTTGGATAGACCGTAAATCAGCACCACGTTCCAGTAGATGTGTTGCAAAAGAATGCCTAAAAGTATGTGGACTTATATTTTTACGAAGCCCTGCTTTTTCTGCTAAATTTTTTATAACAATGAATATCATATTCCTCGTTAACTGTTTACCGTTTCTATTTAGAAAGACAGTGTCTTCAAACCCTTTTTTAATGGGTAAATGTGTTCTGATAAGATTGATGTATAAATTGATATATTTTTGGGTTTGTTCATTGATAGGAACAAATCGCTGTTTATCACCTTTACCAATAACACGAATAAAACCTTCGTTGAAAAATAGATCGGATATTTTTAATGTGATGAGTTCAGAGACTCTAAGTCCGCAACTGTAGAGTGTTTCTAACATAGCTCTGTTTCGTTCTCCTTCCGGTGTGCTAAGGTCTATTTCAGCAATAATTCTGTCAATCTCTTGGATTGAGAGTGTATCAGGTAGTCTACGCCCAATTTTTGGAGTTTCAAGTAATGAAGTTGGATTATCTTTTCTATAATTTTCGAAGATCAGATAATCAAAAAATGAACGGATACCGCTAATTAGCCTTGATTGACTTCTTGGATTTAACTCTTTAGAATTTTCATATATAAATTGTTGGATATACTCATCAGAAATGTTAACAGGTGTTTTATCAATGTCATTTTCCTCAACAAATTTTATAAGTTTAGAAACATCTCTTGCATAGCTATCAATTGAATTTATAGAAAGCCCTCTTTCAATTTTTAGGTAAAGTTTATAATCTTTTAATGTTTCATTCC
>JAGQYU010000246.1:7509-8716 GCA_020435885.1 Flavobacteriaceae bacterium | reverse complement strand
AAAGAAATGATTTACAGCTATTATTTGTAACATATAAAATAGAGGAAAGGCTGTAGCACCAATAGCAAATTTGGTGGTGCTTATAAATTCTTCTTCTTTAATTTTCGGTTTTATAAGATTGTAGATTTGTATGGGGATAATACTGTTGATATAGAATAATCCCTTGCCAATTTTCCATAGATTAGAAGGTTCTTTCGGCGATTCTTCAAATGAGTTACCATTTTCAACTTCTATAATTCTTTGATTGGCTTCTTTGGGGTCTAAAAAATTAACATTACCCAGTTTTTGGATAATTTCTTCATAATGATCGATAGGTACATGAGCGGTCAGTTTTTTCATTTCTGCTGTAACGGTATCTTTCAGAGTATTTGTAGAAGTGTTGATATCATTTTTATCATAAAAGGAATTAGCCAATATGGATTTACCGAAATATACAGAAACACTTTCGGCAAATTTTGTAGCTTCGGTATAATTTAACCCTACAGGAACAATGTGTAAATCCGTTTCCGGATGCTCCTCCAAAAACCCGAATACAATTCTTGTAAAACCTTTACTGAGTGGTCTTACCCACCTTCGCAGATCATGTGTCCCTTCAGGAAAGATTAATAAGCATTTTTCACGTTTAAGGATAGAAAAGCATTGCTGAAAGATTTCTTCATTTTTTGCCAAGGCCTCTTTACCGTCTCTCATTCGGTAAATAGGCATCATGTTTACGGTACCTAAAATCCATTTTACAAACTTTATTTTAAAAGCACTTGCCCGTGTTAAAAAATGAATATCTCTTGGAGAGATTGTACCTATAAGGAGAGGGTCTATCAACGCATTTTTATGATTAGAAACAAATAGTACAGATCCCTTTTTAGGGATATTTTCTTTACCCACAGCTATAATCTTTTTATAATAGAAAAATAGTATGAGGCCAATATATATTTTAACCGAATTATACCAGATGCGTTGCAACATTATGTTGTAATTTTAACCGTTCTTTTTGCCCAATAGCGTGCTAAGATCAACCCTGAAGCAATATCCCAAATACCCCAAAAGGCTACACAAAGCGCCATTCCGCCAAGGCCTTCAAAAAAATCGAAGACCAATAACAAACCGAGTCCTGAGTTTTGGATACCTGTTTCAAATGCCATTGTTTTTTGATCGAAATAGGACAGTTTCAACATTCTTGCAAAATAGAAGCCGCCTATCAGCCCTATAA
>JAGQYU010000246.1:0-7431 GCA_020435885.1 Flavobacteriaceae bacterium | reverse complement strand
GCAATTATGATGAAGCTTAGAAAAACTAAAATGGATAAGGGGCGCAATATTTTTGAAAGTTTTATGGCAATTCTAGGATAGATTTTTCGTACCAACATTCCTAACACAAGGGGGATGCCTAAAATTAGCGTAACTAATTTAACCAGCTCAAAAGGATTCAATTCTACGGTTCTTAAGATTTCTGCTGTTGGCTGATATAAATTTCCCCAGAATTGAAGGTTTAAAGGTGTCATTACAATGGCAACCAGCGTGGCAAAAGCTGTTAAACTTATTGATAGTGCTGCATTTCCGCCGGAGTATTGTGTTAAGAAATTAGAGATGTTTCCACCGGGGCAAGCCGCTACCATAATCATTCCCAGTGCTATACTCGGTTGAGGGTTTAGGATAGATACCAAACCAAAAGTTAGTAGTGGAAATAATATAAATTGTGAAAAAATACCTGTTAAGACCAGTTTTGGACTTCTGAATAGACGTTTAAAATCATCCATAGTAATTCCTAAAGCAACTCCAAACATAATGATGGCCAGTGTAATGTTCAATGCCCACAAGCCATCAGTATCAAAATTTATTTTGAGCTTATCGAGGATTATATGTTGATCAATTTTTAAAAGCATATTCAATAATGTTGGCTCCCATTTTTAGCGCTTTTTCTCTTACTTCTTTAGGATCGTTGTGTATTTCTTCATCTTCCCAGCCATCACTAAGATCACTTTCATAATCATAAAAGCAAACTAACCTTCCTTCAAAGAAAATTCCAAAACCTTGTGGAGCTTTTCCGTCATGTTCATGAATTTTTGGAAGGCTATCAAAAGCATAGGTTTGATGATATATAGGGTGATTATGAGGAATTTCCTGTAACTCAGCATCAGGGAAAACCTTTTTTAGTTCAGTTCTTACAAAGCTGTCTAACCCATAATTATCAGAAATATGTAAAAACCCACCGGAGATAAGATATTCTCGTAAGTTTTCAGCATCTTTATCAGTAAGAAAAACATTTCCATGCCCCGTCATAAAAACAATAGGGTAGTTGTAAAGGTCTTTGCTGTTAACTTCTACGCTTTCTGGATTTTCTTTTATAGATGTACTGATGTTGGCATTGCAAAACTTAATAAGGTTTGGCACAGCTGTAGGGTTAGCGTACCAATCGCCACCACCGTTATATTTTAAAATAGCTACTTCTTGAGCGCTAGAAATAAAAACAAAAAGGGTTAATACTAATGACATTAAAAATTTACTCATAAAATTTTACTGTATCTTTAAAACAAATCTATTAAATTTTAATAAACTAAAATTATTTAAAACCAATCTAAATAATTTGGCTTTTTAAATTGTGCTTTATACATTTGTGATCTAAACAAAAAAGAAAAACTAATGAAGAAACAAATTTTTAAAATAACCAGTATTTTATTTTTAGGTATTGCTGCAATATCTTGTAAAGAAACTAAAAACGAAACAGAAGCCACTAAAGCTGAAGAAGTAAAAGCAGTAGAGGCTACGGCAGATCGTTACACTGCTGATGTTGAAGGTAGCAAGCTTGCATGGAAAGGTTTTAAACCGACTGGCACACATGATGGTACTGTTAAAATATCTGAAGGTTATGTGGTTTTTGACAATGGAAAATTAAACGGAGGTAATTTTGTATTTGACATGAACGCCATTACAGTACTGGATATTGAAAGTGCTGACGATAATAACGCAAAACTTGTAGGCCACTTAAAAAGTCCAGACTTTTTTGATGTAGAAAATCATGCTTTTAGTTCATTTGATATTACCGGAGTTGAAGAAAAAGATGGAAAAACTTGGGTTAAGGGTAACCTTTCAATAAAAAACATTAAGAAGAATATTGAATTCCCTGTAGAAGTTACTGTTATCGGAGATGAGGCACTTCTTAAATCTGAGCCTTTTACAATTGACAGAACTGAATGGGACATTAAATATAAATCTACTAAATTCTTTGATGATCTAAAAGATAAATTCATCAACGACGGTATTGAAATTGCCATAGATGTTAAAGCAAAAAAGAGTTAATTAAAACTCTTGAAAAATATAAAGCCTTATCAATTGATAAGGCTTTTTTATTAATTGTTTATAGCTACAGTGGCTACGGCTATAATGCCTGCGGTTTCCGTTCGTAATCTGCTTTCGCCTAAAGAAATCGGCACATAATTTTTTTCTAATGCTTGATGGATTTCATCAGAAGAAAAATCCCCTTCAGGGCCAATAAGAATTATGATGTCTTTGTTATTTTGAGTGAGGTTTTTCAAATACTTTTTTTCAGTTGGTTCACAATGTGCTATATATAAATTTTTTGCAGAAGCATTTTGGATGAATTTATTAAATGTCACAGCTTCATTGAGCTTAGGAAAATGATATTGCAATGATTGCTTTGCAGCAGATTCCACTATTTTATGCAATCTGTCCATTTTTAAGATCTTCCTCTCAGAATGTTCAGATAGGATAGGTGTAATTTCATCGATGCCTATTTCAGTAGCTTTTTCCAAAAACCATTCAAACCTGTCAATATTCTTTGTGGGGGCAATGCCTATGTGCAACTTATAGCTGTATGTTTTATCTTTCTTTTCAATCGATTTAACTACAACTGTACAATTCTTATCATTGGCAATAGTAATTTCAGATTCAATCAATAAACCTTTTCCGTTGATGATAAAAAGAATATCCCCAGCTCTTTTCCTTAATACGCGTACAATATGCTTGCTTTCGGTTTTATCAAAAACATATTGAGTCGTTTTCTCATTAATGTCAGAGGCAAAAAAGAGCTGCATTATATATCTTTTCTGTAAGTTCTTCTTCGTTTGTATATGGTAGGGTTAAAGTGCTTCCATATTTGGATGCTGGCTAAGTTGTCTTCCAGTTCTGGTGTTCTAATACAATTTTGTATGCCTTTTCTTGTAAAGGTGTCATAATACTCGTTAAAAATAACAGCCGTAACCCCTTTATTCTGAAATTCTTCTTTAACTCCAATCAAGTAAAAGAGTACATCTTTACATTGTTTTTTTGCTTTAAGCAGATGAAAAATACCGAAAGGAAATAACTTTCCATTTGCTTTTTGTAAAGCTTCTGAAAAAGAAGGCATTACTATGCTAAATGCTATCAATTCGTCATTTTCATCTACCACAAATTTAATATATTCGGGGTCTATCAAACCGATGTATTTCTTTTTAAAATATTCTTTTTGAGTGTCGGATATAGGTACGAATGAAGAAAGTTTTGAATATGTGCTATTAAAAAGATCGAACATTTTATCTATAAGAGGCATTAGATCACTTTTTTTTGTAAAGTTTAAAGGTCTAAGCCCATACCTTTTTTTGATAAGTTCATTAGCTTTACCAAAAACTTCTTTATTGACATTGCTAAACGGAAATTTAGCTTCTATATATTCTTTTTCCTTTATAAAGCCTAATTGCTCCAAATGCTCTTTATAGTGTGGCATACTATACCAAGTGATCATATTTCCGGTTTCATTAAAACCTTCGGTAAGTACGCCGACTTTATCTAAATTGGAAAAACCAACTGGCCCTTCCACATATTCTAAATGATTGGCTTTCCCAATGTTAATTACTTCATTTATAAGGGCTTTGGTAACGTTAATATCATCAATCACATCAAACCAGCCAAATCGCATCTTTTTGATGCCCTGGTGTTCAACTTCTGTATGATTGATAATAGCAGCAACACGGCCAACAATTTCATCATTTTTGTAAGCGAGCAAAAATTTAGCTTCGGCATGTTCAAAAACAGGGTTCTTTTTTTTATCAAAACCGGCTAGTTCGTCGGCAATAATTGGGGGCACCCATTGAGGGGTATCTTTAAAGAGAGTGAAAGGAAATTTTACAAATTTTTTGAGTCCGGCTTTGTCATTGACTTCTTTGATAGTTATCATTAATTATCATTTGAAGGGGGTTCATAATTCTTTTTATAATCTTTCTCTTTCTTTTTCTCATTTTTTCTGGCCTCTTTAGCATCTTTCTTAGCTTTTTTAGCCAATTCTTTATCTTTTCTAGATTTTAATTCTTTTACTTTTCTCTTTTTGGCTTTTACCTGTTTTACTTTTCTAGGCTCATCATTATTTTTTCCGAGTAATCTACTGAAGAAGTTCCCTTCTTTCTTTTCATTAAGGTTGCCATCCGCATCAAGCAATTGGTACTTATCGGTATGTTTGTCTAATCGCCAAGAGCCACCTACACCAAAATAAAAAGTATGATCTCCGTATTCATCTTTGATAAACCGAGAAGCAACATCAATTTGCATATCTTTTGATAGTAAGTAAGCGCCTCCTAAACCAAATTGAATGTCATATTGAGAGTTTGCTGGGAATAGCACATGCCCTTCTCCAAACGCAGATATTTTTTCTGTAAACGAATAGGTTGTTGTTAAAATAAAGGCATACTCTCTTGCATCTGTAAACATTTGATCTGCTATCCAATTAGTTAGTACAATGAATTTATCAGAAATATTATTCTGGGTAAAAACAGCAAATTTCGGACTTAAGCCATCAGGATTCTTTTGTAAGCTTGTTAATAGATTAGTGTTCAAACCAGCATAAACTCCAACAGCTGGAATAAGTCTTTTTTTGTCAAAGCTATTACGTTTTTTCCAACTACGTATTTCTTTAGTTTTATCGTTATAAGTAGGCATGTATACCAAATATTTGGCTCCTACCGTAAAACGTGATAAGCCTATGTTGGTTTCAGAAAACGGATCTGGTTGCACAATATTTCGTTTTTCTCTACTAAAGGCTAAATCTACATTTAACTCTAATTTTTCAAGAAATTGTCCTGTTCTTAATAAAACTTCAGTGCCAATAATAGAGCTATTATAACTAGAGGTAACGCCATTATCTTGATAGAGATAATTTCCAATTTTTCTATAAAACAGCCCGGCTTCAATTTGGTATACACCGGTTCCAACACTATAAGGGCTATCAGAATACCCAGGTCGTTTAGAGTTAATAACCTCTGTGTATTGTGCATTTCCTACATGGAAAATAATACTAAAAAGTAACAACAACCTGAGTTTTACCATACCGTGTTTTAATTTACAAAATAAACATTTTATCTTTAACTTAACGCTTTAGTTGCCTTCAAATTGTTACTTTTGGATAATTATTAAAATTGTATAGTTTTTTATGCAGGAAGCAGGATTAGTGAACTTTTTAAGAACCATACTCGTCATTTTATTGATATATTATGTTTTAAAGTTGGTAGCAAGATATGTTTTTCCGCTTTTTTTCAAAAAGATGATGAATTCAATGGAGAAAAAGTTCAATGAACAACAACAAAATAGAACTTCGCAAAACAGTGATTCAAAAATTGGTGAAACTGTAGTTGATAAAACACCATCACAAGGAAGAAGCAATGATAAAGTTGGGGAATATGTTGATTTTGAAGAGGTTGATAATTAATTTCTAAAATTGATGAAAAACAAAATTGTTCAAATTTTAATAGCTCTGCTAGTTTTTGTTATAGCATCATTGGCATATTTTTCTCCGGTTCTAAAAGGAGAAAGGCTTTTTCAAAGTGATATTGCTCAGTTTAGAGGGGTTTCTAAGGAAATAGTAGATTATAGAAAGCAATATGGAGAGGAGCCTTATTGGACAAACAGGGCTTTCGGGGGTATGCCGGCGTATGTTGTAAGTGCTTACTATCCGCATAATTACATAAAAAAAGCAGATCAGTTATTAAGATTTTTGCCTAGACCGGCTGATTATGTATTCCTCTATTTTTTAAGTTTTTTTATACTACTTTATGTGCTTAAAGTAGAATGGAGGTTATCCATTTTAGGAGCCCTAGCCTTTGGGTTTTCAACATATCTGATCATTATTTTTGGTGCAGGACACAATGCCAAAGCACACGCCATTGCTTATATGCCAATGGTTTTGGCTGGTATTATTGCAGTATTTAAGAAAAATTATTTAACAGGGTTTATTATTACCGCTTTAGGGATGGCCTTTGAGGTCAATGCCAATCACCCGCAAATGACGTATTACCTGTTGTTTATGGTATTGATTTTAGGTATTGTTTACTTAATTGACTCAGTAAAAGAAAAAGAAATTCCACATTATATAAAAAGTGTCGGAATATTGTTAGTGGCTGTTGTGTTAGCAGTTGGAGTTAACTCTACAGGTTTGTTGGCTACAAAAGAATATGCTACATTTAGTACACGTAGTAAAAGCGAATTGACCATCAATCCTGATGGTAGTAAAAAAGAACAAATTACCGGAGGTTTAGACAAAGATTACATAACACAATACAGTTATGGCATTCCTGAAACTATGAACCTTCTTATACCTCGATTTTACGGTGGTGGAAGCCGAGAAAATTTAGGAACTGATTCGGAAACGTATCATTTTTTGAAAGATAAGATTGGTAGGCAACAGGCCAAAGGCTTTTCAGAAGCTATTCCAACGTATTGGGGAAATCAACCCATTGTTGAGGCACCTGCTTATGTTGGAGCTGTGCTGATATTTTTATTTGTACTAGGGCTTTTTATTGTTGAAGGAAAATTAAAAAAATGGTTACTGGTAGCCGTTGTTTTTTCAATTTTGATGAGTTGGGGCAAGAACTTTTCTGTATTGACAGATTTTTTCATCAACTATGTACCAATGTACAATAAATTCAGAGCCGTATCTTCTATTCAGGTAATTGCTGAAGTTGCTATTCCATTGTTGGCAATATTTGCTTTACATAAATTGTTAGCGCAGAAAAACAATAAGGAAGAATTGATTAAGGGTTTGAAATACACCGTTTTAGTTGTTGGGGGCATTGTGTTACTGTTCGCTCTTGCCGGAACATCATTATTCAATTTTGAAAGCTTTAGAGATGCTGGGTTAGAGCAACAATTACCGGGGCTTTCGGATGCAATTATAGCTGATAGAAAATCGATTTTCTTTAAGGATAGTTTACGTTCGTTGATATTGATTTTAGCTTCCGGAGGACTAATTTGGGCATTCATAAAAGAGAAGATCAATAAAAATGTAATTGTTTTTGGATTCGCAGCTTTGATCTTATTTGATTTAGTTGGCGTTGATAAACGCTATGTAAACGCCGATGATTTTGTTAGTAAAAAGCAGGAAGAAAAACCATTTAACATCTCACAAACTGATGAAGAGATACTGAAAGATAAATCGTATTACAGAGTAGCAAACTTTATGGTTGACCCTATGAATGATGGTAGTACTTCATATCTATATAATTCAATCGGTGGTTACCATGCTGCAAAACCAAGACGCTATCAGGAATTATTTGATTATCAAATAGCTAAGAATAATTTTGAAATACTTAACATGCTTAACGTTAAGTACATTAAATTTCCTGATAATCAAGGAAATGAACAGGTTCAACTGAATTCTGATGCTAATGGCAATGCATGGTTTGTAGAGCATTTGAAAGAAGTGAATTCAGCTGATGAAGA
>JAGQYU010000245.1 GCA_020435885.1 Flavobacteriaceae bacterium | reverse complement strand
AAAATTGTTAAAAAAACTAAAAGAAAAAGATTCCTTTAACAATTCCATTCGCTCTTTGATTTCAGAGCAATTTTTAACTGATTCACTAAAAATACCAATAAATCAAATTGATGCTTTTATAGAATACTGCAAACCTAAAGGATTACATAGATTATATATCGATAATAAAAAAATTGAGGCCATTGAACTATTGATAAAGGAAGCCGAAGAGTTCAATAAAACTGACTGATTTTTTTGGAATGAAATTTGTACATTTACCCACAAACTATTCGCTGTGAAGAAATTACTATTCATCTGTTTTATACTACCCATATTCGCCTTCAGCCTTCATAAATTCTATGTAAGTACCATTAGGGTAGAATACAAACCAACCAATAAAACACTACAAATAACCATGCGTGTTTTTATTGATGATTTACAAGAAACCATCAATAAAAATTTCGATAAAGATTACGAACTTGCCCTACCTAACGAGCCCAAAGAGGTTGATTCTTTTATACAACAATACATTACTAAAATGTTTTCTATCAAAATAAATGACAAGAATGTTACTTATCATTATTTGGGTAAAGAATATGAATCTGACATGGCTTTCATTTATATAGAAGTTGAAAATGTTACCAGTATCCAATCTATTGAAATTAGAGATGAAATGCTCTTCGATATGTTTCCGGATCAAAAGAACATTATCAAACTTTTTATAAACGATACTAAAAAAACATTCTTCTTAACTGTTGATAAACAGTCCGATTTGTTAACACTTTAATTACTAGGCTTTTTTGAAAAAGTGTACTTTTGAATTGATAGGATAGTTAATAATTCTATCTCATCAGCCTATGAAAAGAAATTACTTATTTTTAATCTTATACGCCTTTTTTAGCACATTTATTTTTGCTCAAAATAAACCTTCCGTTTCTTCGGCAATCGATTCATTCTCCACTTCTAATGTATTAGAAAAGTTAAAAATGTTAGAAGAATCGAAAATTCAAAGGATTGAACAGAAAAAAATAAAGGAATTAGAAATTAAAGCAGAAATGGAAAAACTCCGTGAAGAAAAGGAGAAAATAATGTTAGAAAAGCTGGAGTCTAAAGAGCAGAAAGAAATTGAATTAAAGAATGAAATTTTAAAAGTTATTATAGAGAAAGAAAAAAGGATTCAAGAAAAATATCTGCAAGACATTATGATAAAAAATGATCTCGAAAAGAAATTGCAGGAAAAAGATCAGGAATTAGCTGAAAAGATTAGTTACAAAGAAAAAGTAGAAGAACAAAATATAATTGTTGTTCAACACTATTTAGAGCAAAAACAAGAAGGTTTTGAGTTGAAACAAACTAAAAAGTCCGAACAACAAAATGAATTAGAAGATTTACTTGCAGAGAAGGATAAAAAATTGGCCGAAAAGATCAACCTAAAAAAGCAAATAGAAGCTGAAATAGCTGATAACTTGCAGCAATTCAAAACACAAAAAGAATTGAAAATTCAGCATAAATTAGAACGAAAAGATAAAAAACGACTCCTAAAAGCTGAAGCAATAGCAATTAAAAAAGCAACTAAAGCAACTAAGATTAAAGAAAAACAGCTCAAGGCTATTGCTATAAAAGAAGAAGTAAAACAGAAAAAACTCTTAAAAAAACAACAAAAAGAGAAAAAATTTGACGGTGAGGTCATTGAAGTAAAACGCAAGGTTAAATAAATTTTGTTAAAAGAAATTCTCTAAACAATTTATTTTGTTAAACTTTTCTTAATAAAATCTTTAATTCATCTTAAAATACATACATTAGGAGCGTAATTTTTAAATTATCTTTTAATGAAAAAAACATACTTCTTTCTCTTATTATTTTTAACCAGTTTTATTGCTTTTCCGCAAGAAAATACTTCTGAAAAACCAGAACGTAAACCTGGTCATATAGACGTAAGCAAATTCAGACAATTAAAAGAAGAGTTGCCTACTCCAAATAGAGAACATACTGCCAGCGGTGCACCCGGACCGGAATACACACATCAAAAAGTTGATTATGTAATGAATATTAAGCTAGACGATGATAATCAACGTGTATATGGTGATGAAGTTATTACTTACCATAACAATTCCAAAGATCAGTTGGAGTATTTATGGGTACAGCTTGATCAAAATAAAAGATCACCTAACTCATTAAGTCCTCAAATAAATCAAACTACTATTAGCTCAATGAACAATCCGCAACGTTTTGTTGGAGAATATATGAAAAAACCTTTTGAAGGTGGTTTTAATTTAGAGTATGTAAATGATGCAAATGACAAACCTTTATCCTACACTGTTAACCAAACAATGATGCGGGTAAACCTACCAGAGCCTATTGCTCCTGGAGGTAAATTTATTTTCAAAATAAAATGGTGGTATAATATCAATAATTATTTTGTTGATGGAGGTAGATCCGGTTATGAACATTTTGAGAAAGATGGCAACAATCTTTATGTGCTTGCTCAGTTCTATCCTCGGTTAGCTGTTTATAATAATGTAGAAGGATGGCAAAATATGCAGTTTTGGGGAAGAAGTGAATTTGCCCTTGAATTTGGTGATTTTACCGTAAACCTTACCGTACCTGCTGATCATATTGTGGGAGCTACCGGTGTGTTACAAAACGTTAAAGAAGTACTAACCAAAGATCAATATTCAAGGCTTGAAAAAGCTAAAAAAACATTCGATAATCCTGTTATTATAGTATCACAGAAAGAAGCTGAAGCTGCTGAAAAGCAGCGTTCCAACAAAACAAAAACATGGAAATTCTATGCTGAAAATGTACGTGATTTTGGAATTGCCTCTTCCAGAAAATTTATTTGGGATGGTATGGCTGTTGATATCAATGGCAGAACAGTTATGGCATATTCATATTACCCAAAAGAAGGCAATCCTCTATGGGAAGAACATTCAACTAGAGTTGTAGCAAACACGTTAAAAGTATATTCAAAATATACGTTTGATTATCCTTATCATAAAGCTATTTCCGTTAATGCGGAAAGACAAGGCATGGAGTACCCACAGATTTGCTGGAATTTTGGAAGAAGTAATGAAGATGGCACATATTCAGAACGTACCAAAAATGGAATGATCGGTGTTATTACTCATGAAGTAGGGCATAACTTTTTTCCTATGATCGTTAACTCAGATGAACGTCAATGGACATGGATGGATGAAGGTATCAACTCTTTTGTAGAGATGTTAGCCGAATATGAATATGATCCTAATTTCGACACAAGAAGTCTTCCAAAAGATATTGTAAGATACATGAGCATGGATCAAGAATACCTTTCACCTATTATGTCTCAGGGAGATCATGTGTTCAATTTTGGGCCAAATGCTTATACAAAACCTGCTGCCGGCCTTTGGATGCTAAGACATACTGTTATGGGCCCAGAATTATTTGACCATGCTTTTAGAACCTATTCAAAAAGATGGATGTTCAAACACCCTACTCCGGCTGATTTCTTCCGATCTATAGAAGATGCCTCTGCAATGGATTTAGATTGGTTTTGGAGAGGTTGGTTCTATACAACTGATTATAACGATATTGGTATTAAAGACGTTAAAGAATTTTATTTGACTGATACGCCAACCGAATCTGCTAAAGAACAAGCAAAAAGATTTAATTTAGATCTTGAAAAACGTAAAGATGAAATGGTTTTCTTCGCATCAAAAGAAGAAATCGGCAATCCTAGCAAAGCTAAAAAGATTACTGATCTACCTGCTGTAAAAGAATATGTTGATGGTTTATCTGAACCTGAAAAAGAAAGATTGAATGATGCTCCAAGTTATTTCTATGAAGTTACTTTTGACAAACCGGGAGGCCTTGTACTACCTTTGATTGTAGAAGTTACTTATGAGGATGGGACTAAAGAACGTACCAAATATCCGGCAGAAATTTGGAGCAAACATGATAAAGAACTTAAAAGAGTTTTTGCCACCTCAAAACAAATTAGTAATATTGTAGTAGATCCAGACCTTGAAACTGCAGATATAGATATGACCAACAACAGTTGGCCTAAAAAGACTGAAGATAATCAATTTGAAAAGTTCAAAAAGAATTTGAAAAATTAGTGTTTTTAAATTTAGAGTTTTTTGTTTTAGCGCCCTATGTTCAAAACGTAGGGCGTCTTTTATTCCTTATTCTCCATGCTCTTTAGATGCAGATTTAAAGCTTTAACAGAAATCTGAATCTCCCTAATTGAAATCCCTAAAGAAATTAACAAAAACACTAATCCTACTCCAAATACCCACTTGCCTAGCAATTGTTTATCAGCAAAGATCAAAAACATGCACAACACACATAAAAACAAACTGGCTACACCCCAAAGCTGCATATTTTTTATCAATACAACTCTTTTACTTAAATTCTCAATCTGGCCTGCAATTAATTTATCAGGGTTCTTTAGATATTCTTCTTTCAAATGTCTGATAAGTGATGCCAATGCCAAAAAACGATTGGTATATGCTAGCAGAAGTAATGATATTGCTGAAAATAGCAACCCTGGTGTTGTTAGTGTAATATCGCTCATAGATTGCTTAAAAAATTCAACACATTCTTTTCAATTCTTTCAAGAATATTGGATGTATCAGATTTTATAAATTTTTCTCCGGTAATATTTTCGTACAATTCAATATACCTGTCTGATATTTCCAGTATCTTTTCATCTGTCATTTTGGGTATTTGCTGTCCTTCTTTGCCTTGAAAACCATTGGCAATCAGCCATTGGCGCACAAACTCTTTAGAAAGCTGTTTTTGAGCTTCACCTCTAGCCTGCCTTTCTTCATAACCATCAGCATAGAAATATCTGGAAGAATCCGGAGTATGGATTTCATCTATCAGTACTATTTTTCCATCATTGGTTTTACCAAACTCGTACTTAGTATCTACTAAAATGAGTCCTCGTTTAGCCGCAATTTCAGTCCCACGTTGAAATAATGCTCTTGTATATTTTTCCAATATCAAATAATCATCTTCGGAAACTATTCCTTTTTTAAGGATATCTTCTCTGGAAATATCTTCATCATGGGCACCATTATCTGCTTTTGTAGAAGGTGTGATGATAGGCTCAGGAAATTTATCATTTTCTTTCATACCATCAGGAAGTGGAACCCCACATAAGGTACGTTTACCATCTTTATATTCTCTCCCTGCATGGCCGGAGAGGTAGCCTCTAATAACCATTTCTACCTTAAAAGGTGTACATAAATGACCTACTGCCACATTAGGATCTGGCGTAGCCATAATCCAATTAGGAACAATATCTTTGGTATCATTCATCATTTTGGTAGCTATCTGATTTAAAATCTGCCCTTTGTACGGAATTTGTCGTGGCATAATTACATCAAAGGCAGAAAGCCTGTCAGTAGCTATCATTACCAAAAACTCATTATTAATATTGTAAACTTCACGTACTTTTCCTCTATAAACCGATTTTTGGTTAGGGAAATTGAAATTAGTTTTGTTGATTGTATTCATTATTTTTATTCTGTCTCTATACTTTTAAATGCAGCAATAATGGCTTTTACCAATCTGTGGCGGATAACATCTTTATCGTCTAAATAGATCATTTCAATACCATCAATATCCTTTAAAGCCAGTAATGCTTCTTTTAATCCTGATATCTGCTTTTTGGGAAGATCAATCTGTCCCGGGTCACCTGTAATGATGAACTTAGCATGTTTACCCATACGCGTAAGGAACATTTTCATCTGCGCATGGGTGGTATTTTGAGCTTCATCTAGTATTACAAAAGCATTATCCAACGTTCTGCCTCGCATAAATGCCAGAGGAGCAATTTGAATGATACCACTCTCCAAATAAGATTCTAACTTTTCAAAAGGAATCATATCTCTCAAAGCGTCATATAAAGGTTGCATATAAGGGTCTAATTTTTCTTTAAGATCACCCGGTAAAAAACCTAAATTTTCTCCTGATTCTACAGCTGGTCTGGTTAAAATTATTCTTCGTACTTCTTTGTCTTTCAATGCTCTAACTGCCAGAGCTACTGCTGTATATGTTTTTCCTGTTCCGGCAGGGCCAACAGCAAATAACATATCATTAACTCTAATAGCATCAACCATTTTGCGCTGATTAAAGGTTTGTGCCTTAATCAATTTTCCATTAACACCATGAACCAAAATCTCATCAAAAGTTTGAGAAGCAGTTTCATTCACTTCTGATGACAGAATACGTTCTATACTGTTCTCATCCAATTTATTGTATCTGTTAAAATGGTTCACCAGCATTTCTAACCGTTTTTCAAACTCGTCGAGTAATTCTTTTTCTCCGTAAATTTTTATCTTATTACCTCTGGCAACTACTTTAATTTTTGGGAAGTATTTTTTGAGTTGCTCAATATTGCTATTATGAGTACCAAAAAAGTCTTTTGGGTTTATCTCTGTCAGTTCAATAATTCGTTCGTTCAAATGGAATTAGTTTAATGTTTATTATATTTTAAAAACTCATTATTAAAGTACTTAGTAATAATCTATAATTATGTAGATTTGCATAACAAATTTACTAATTAAAATTCCTTTTTCATAAAGAAAAAGTTAACAAATGCCTTTAATAACTTTAACAACAGATTTCGGAACCAAAGATCATTTTGTTGGAGCCATTAAAGGTGCCATTTACAGTGAATTTGCCGATGCTAAGGTTGTGGATATTTCGCATCAAATTTCTCCTTTTAACATTACCGAAACTGCCTATATTTTAAGAAACGCCTATAAAAGTTTCCCTAAAGGAAGCGTTCATATTGTTGGCGTTGATTCAGAACTCAGTATAGAAAATAAACAAATTGCCATTGAGCTGGATGGGCATTATTTTATTTGCCCGGATAATGGCATTATTTCTATGATTGCCTCTGAAATAAAACCGGAGAAGATTGTCGAAATAACCATACACAATGCTATTATAAGTAATTTCAATGTGTTGGATGTTTTTGTAAAGGTAGCCTGCCATATTTTGCGAGGAGGTACGTTGGAAGTTATAGGAAAGCAAATAACCGATTACAAGAAGATTACGGAAGTGCTTCCATCTATAAACGATGAAAAGAATAAAATTATTGGTAGTGTTATTTATATTGATAATTACGGAAATGTAATCAGTAATATTACCAAAAAACTGTTCAATGATGTTGGCAAAGGCCGAAAGTTTGAAGTTATAGCCAGAAACTATATATTTGACAAAGTTCTAAATAAATACAACGAAATAGTTAATTATAGTATCCCTTCAGAAAACAGGCAAGATGATGGCAAAAGACTGGCAATTTTTAATTCAGCTGAGTTTTTACAGATTGCTATTTACAGAAGTAATTTGAAAACCGTAGGTGGTGCCAGTACTTTGTTAGGGTTGAATTATAGAGATACCATAACCGTTAGATTTTATTAACATGTTTATACGAATTGTTAAAATGACTTTTAAAGAAGATAAAGTAGCTGAATTTTTGGCTAACTTCAATGAAAATAAACACAACATAAGAGCAGTTAACGGATGTAATTTATTAGAACTATATAGAGATAAACAAAATGTTTCAACTTTTTTTACCTATAGTTATTGGGATACAGAAAAGGATCTTGAAAATTACAGAAATTCAGAGCTTTTCAAAAGCGTTTGGGGTAAAACAAAAGTACTTTTTGACGGTAAACCTGAGGCTTGGAGTGTTGATAAAGTTGAATCATTATAAAATTTAAAGGAATTAAATGCTTGCAATACTTAAAAAAGAACTCAACTCCTTTTTTGCTACACCAATAGGTTATTTGGTCATTGCTGTTTTCTTAATAGTAAATGGTCTTTTTCTATGGATCTTTAATGATGATTATAATATTTTAAACGCAGGTTTTGCAGATCTTACCAGCTTCTTTTTTATAAGTCCTTGGTTGTTTTTGTTCTTAATTCCGGCAATTACCATGCGTAGTTTTTCTGATGAATTTAGATTAGGAACTATAGAGATATTAAAAACAAAACCTTTAAGTAATTGGCAAATCGTTTTTGGAAAATATGTTGGGGCATTAGTACTGATAATTTTGGCACTGATTCCTACCTTAATATATGTATTCAGCGTTTATAAATTAGGAAATCCTATAGGTAATTTAGATACCGGAAGCACCATTGGTTCCTATTTAGGACTGTTATTTTTAGCAAGTGCTTATACCTCAGTTGGTATTTATACTTCGACTTTTTCAAATAATCAGATAGTTGCATTTATCATTGCGGCAGCTATTTGTTTTTTTCTCTTTTACGGATTTGAAGCATTGGCTGATATGGGTATTTCTGAATCATTGAGAAGTTTCGGAATGAACGATCATTTTAAAAGCATCAGCCGTGGCGTAATAGACACCAGAGATGTTATCTACTTTGTATCCGTTACACTGTTCTTTTTATTCTTAACCAATCTAAAATTAGCTGCAGAATGAAAAGAACTGGTATTCATATCGTCTTAGTTTTTATAGCGTTAGTAGCTATTAATTTTGTAGCATCAAAACTATACAAACGTTTTGATCTTACGTCAGATAAAAGATATACGCTCTCAAAAACCACTGAAAACATTGTAAAAAACTTACAAGAAACTGCTTTTGTTAATGTATATCTTGAAGGTGATTTTCCAGCAGAATTTAAGAGATTACAAATTGAAACTAAGCAGCACCTTGAGGAACTAAGTGCCATCAATTCTAACATCAAGTTTAGATTTATTGATCCAATTGATGATGCTGAAAGTTTAATAAAAGAAGGGCTTGAGCCTAGCCGCTTATCGGTACAAGAAGGTGGTAAAGTGTCCGAAGCCGTTATTTTCCCATGGGCTACCATTGAATATAAAGACAAGAAAGAGAATATCTCGTTACTCGCCTCACAAACAACAGGTTCTCAAGAAGAACAATTACAGAATTCTATTCAAAATCTAGAATATGCTTTTTCTGATGCCATCCATAAAGTGACTTCAGAAACAAAACAAAAAATAGCCATTTTAAAAGGCAATGGCGAGTTAGAAGATATTTACCTTGCCGGATTTTTGCTAAACCTGAGACAATATTACATCTTAGCACCCTTTACGTTAGATTCTGTAAACGTACATCCGCAAAAAACGTTAGAACAGCTAACCGATTATAATTTAACCATCATAGCTAAACCTACCGAAAAATTTTCTGAAGCTGAAAAATTTACACTAGATCAATACATTACAAACGGTGGTAAAACTCTATGGCTGATTGATAATGTTACAGCAGAACTGGATAGTTTAATGCAATCAGGGCAATCTGTTGTAATAAACAAAGACCTAAATTTAACCGATCAATTATTCAGCTATGGTGTTAGAATAAATTACACTATTGTACGCGATGCTTACAGTTCAATGATCCGTTTAGCCTCCGGAAATGTTGGAGATAAAGCCCAGTATCAAGATTTTTTATGGCCGTATTATCCTCTTGTAACTTCGCAAAATAATCATCCTATCACTAAAAATATTGATAGGGTTAATTTAAAATTTGCCAATTCTATAGACACGTTGAAGAACGGTATTAAGAAAACTGTTTTATTACAAAGCTCAGAAGTTTCTAAAGCAGTGGGTACTCCTTTTATTATTTCATTGGAAGAAGTTGCTAAAAAACCTTCTCAAGAAGATTATAATATTGGAAATCAAATACTTGGAGTACTTTTGGAAGGCGCATTCACCTCTGCATACAATAATAGAGTTAAACCATTTGAAACTCCCATCTACAAAGAGAAAAGTAGTGATAACAAAATGATTGTAATTGCTGATGGCGATGTTATTGCCAATGAAGTTTATCAAGGGCAACCTTTACAACTCGGTGTCGATAAATGGACCAATATTCGTTATGGAAATGCGGATTTTTTGATGAATGCTATTAACTACATGTTAGATGATACAGGTCTTTTACAACTTCGCTCAAAAACCATCCACTTAAAGTTCTTAGATAAGCAAAAAGCCTATAATGAAAGGACTTTTTGGCAAACCATAAATGTAGCCATCCCTTTAGCTTTATTGGCTATTTTTGGTATTATCTACACTTTTATCCGTAAAAGAAAATATAGTTAAAATTACGTTAAAGAAATTTTGTAGGTAGGTAACTTTAGTATATTTACGATATACTGAAACTTTAAATTTAATAATCATGCCTAAAAAATTATTTCTTTTATCACTTTTTGCAGGAATTTTAACTGCTACGGCTCAAATTAAAACGCCTGCTCCTAGCCCATCATCCACACTTAAACAAGTTGTTGGATTAACTGATGTTACTGTTGAATATTCTCGCCCTTCCATGAAAGGAAGAAAAGTATTTGGCGATCTTGTCCCTTACGGCGAAGTTTGGAGAACTGGCGCAAATGCCAATACAAAAGTTACTTTTGGAACTGATATTATCATTGCCGGAGACACGCTAAAAAAAGGCACCTATGCACTTTATACAAAGCCTGCTGCCCAAACATGGGATGTTTACTTCTATACTGATACCAACAACTGGGGAAATCCTCAAAAATGGGATGATAGTAAAGTGGCCTTAAAAACTTCTGCTAAGGTAGAAGAAATGCCAATGCCTATCGAAACATTTACTATGACAATAGATGATCTTAAAGATAATTCTGCCGTTTTGGGAATGCTTTGGGAAAATGCTTACGTAGGCGTAAAATTCAATGTACCAACCGATAAAATTGCAACGGAAAGTATCGTTGCTGTTATGGGAGGCCCAACTGCTAATGATTATTTCAACGCTGCTGTTTATTATAGAAATTCAGGTAAAGACCTTAAACAAGCCTTAACTTGGGTAACCAAAGCAACTGAATTGAATAAAGAAGCTTTTTGGATGATGAGAGAAAAATCATTGATCCATGCAGCTATGGGAGATAAAAAAGCGGCCATTGAAGCAGCAAAAAAATCACTGGAATCTGCTAAGAAAGCAAATTATGCTCCTTACATTAAGATGAATGAAGAGTCTATAGCTGAGTGGTCTAAATAAACTAATTAACTTATGAAAAATTTAAAACTGATTATATTATTTATTGCCATAACCTCAATTAGCTGCGCTCAAAAAAGCCCAAGAATGCAAGCAAATGGCATTATTGATGGTGTTAAAATTGATATTGATTATGGGGCACCAAGTGTTAGAGGACGAGTTATATGGGGTGAGTTAGTACCTTACGGTAAAGTATGGAGAGCTGGAGCCAATGAAAATACTACTATTACTTTTGGCAAAGATGTTATTATCAATGGTAATAATCTACCAGCAGCTAAATATGGATTTTTTATCATTCCAAATGAAAATGGTGACTGGACAGTCGTTTTTAATAAAAAGAATGACGCTTGGGGTTCAATGAAGTATAATCAAGAAGAAGATGCTCTTCGTGTAAATGTATCTCCTACTTTTGTTGATAAAAATATTGAACAAATGAATTTTTCTGTAAGTGAAACCTCTATTGATTTTGCTTGGGAAAAAGTAAGACTTAGTATTCCAATCACCAACAAATAAAATATTTTTATTACAATTAAAAGAGCTGCTATCTATAATTTTAGATAGTGGCTTTTTTTACATAGAAAAGGTTGTATAGAATAGTTTGATTACCTAATATTGCAAAAATTTTCGGGATGTAGCGCAGCCTGGTAGCGTACTAGCATGGGGTGCTAGGGGTCGCTGGTTCGAATCCAGTCATCCCGAC
>JAGQYU010000244.1:503-3940 GCA_020435885.1 Flavobacteriaceae bacterium | reverse complement strand
ACGCTACTATTCCGGAAGAGATACGCCCCATAGTTTTTATCAGTCATATGGAGCATCATTCCAATCAGACTTCTTGGTTAGAAACCATTGCCCGTGTGGAAGTTATTCCTTATGATGATAAAGGTTTGATTTGTTTTGACAGTTTTGCTCAACTGTTGGAAAAATATAAAGATAGACCTATTAAGATTGCTTCAGTAACAGGTTGTTCAAATGTAACGGGAATAAGGACTGATTATCACAGAATTGCAAAAATGATCCATCAATATGATGGTTATTGCTTCGTTGATTTTGCTTGTTCTGCTCCTTATGTTGCTATAGATATGCATCCAGAAGATGAAGAAGCATGTTTAGATGCTATCTTTTTCTCTCCTCACAAATTTTTAGGAGGCCCAGGAACTTCGGGAGTACTTATCTTTAGTGATAAATTATATCAGAATACGATTCCTGATAACCCTGGAGGAGGAACGGTAACTTATACCAATCCATGGGGAGATCACAGGTATATTGAAGATATTGAGCTCCGTGAAGATGGTGGTACACCGGGTTTTTTACAGGCTATAAAAACAGCATTGGCAATTCAGTTAAAAGAAAAAATGGGCGTTGAGAATATGTTGAAGCGAGAACATGAAATTAGCACTCATGTTTTTACTGAATTGAAGAAGGTTAACAATTTGCATTTACTGGCAAAGCAACATGAAAACAGATTAGGTATTTTTTCTTTCTTTATAGAAGATCTTCATTATAATCTTGGCGTAAAATTATTGAATGATAAGTTTGGCATTCAAACTAGAGGAGGATGCTCTTGCGCAGGCACTTACGGACATTATTTATTGCACATTGATACACAGCAATCCAAAAACTTTGAACATCAAATTGAGGAAGGTTGTTTGATTGACAGGCCGGGATGGATACGAATGTCTATTCATCCAACTATTACAAATAAAGAAGTATTATATATATGCAAGAGTATAAAAAGCTTAGTGGAGAACTTTAAAGAGTGGGAGGAGGATTATGCATATAACGCTGTAACCAATGAGTTTGAATACAAAGGAGAAGCTCCAAAATTTGAAAGAGAAATAGTTGAAAGTTGGTTTAGTTTTTAACTGGTTTTTTGTCTTTGTGCTTAAATCTTTTGTGCGTCCATAAATAATATTGAGGAGTTTCAATAATCTGTTGTTCAGCTTTTTTAAGGAAATTGTCAGTTAATTCGTAGTTGTCAAAGTTGTTTGGGTTATCAGTCAACAATTCAAGAGTAGACTCATAATAACCACGCTTTATTTTTTTCGTTTTAAAGAAAACGATAGCCATATTATATTTCTTTGCTAAGAACTCTGCTCCGGTATAAATTGGCACATAAACACCTAAAAAAGTATTCCAATGATGTGCCTTATGTGCTTTCGGAGATTGATCTCCCAAAAACCCATACAAAGAGCGTATGTTGTTGTTGGCATTTTCAGCCATTTTATCAAAAATTTCTTTTGTTGGAATTAGAGTTGTATTAAAACGGCCTCTGGTTTCCTCAATCTTTTTGTTCAGGTATTTGTTATTTACTTTTTTATAGACGGCATATCCATTATACTTAATTTTCAAATTTAATGAAAACAACCACTCCCAATTAGCATAGTGAGCGCCCAGTAAAATTGCATCCTTTCCTTCTTCATACAATTTATCCAATAATTCTGTATTGTGGATTTTAAATCGTTTAGTTATTTCACTTTTTGACATGGTAAAAGATTTTACCATTTCTACAAAAAAGATATCTATAAAATGACTGTAAAATTCTTTAGCTATATTTTGAATTTCTTTTTTATCTTTTTCAGGAAAGACAAGTTTTAAGTTACCAAATACCACTTTTTTTCTGTACCCAATAATATGATATGCAACTACATACAAACAGTCAGATAAAAAATATAAAACCTTAAAAGGTAATATGGAAAAAAACCACAGAATAGGATAAAAAAGAAGAAATACTATAAGTTGCACTTTCCAAAATTTTAGGCAAATATCGGTATATAATTTTATCTTTGAAGCAAATACGATGTTTAAATGGATAAAGTAGTTATTCTTATAATTTTGGTCAATGTATTGTTCTCATTAAAAGGTTTTTCTGATACATTTTTCTTTGAAAAATATAAGTTTCAAGTTGGGCCTATTTTAAGAGGAGAGCAGGTAAGAATGTTCAGCTCGGGTTTTTTGCATGTAGATTATATGCATCTTTTCTTCAATATGTTTACGTTGTACATGTTTGGTGATTATGTTATCGCTCATGTAGGAATCCCAAAATTTTTGATGATCTATATCGGGAGCTTGCTTACAGGCAGTATTTTAGCACTTAGTTTTCATAAAAAAGACCCTTATTACAGTGCTGTTGGAGCTTCAGGGGCTGTAATGGGCGTTTTGTATGCAGCTATAATGTTGAACCCAGATATGAGTTTGTATCTATTTTTTATCCCAATCCCAATCCCCGGATATATTTTTGGGGTACTTTTTTTACTGTATTCCATGTATGGAATGAGAGCGCAGTTAGGCAATATTGGTCATAGCGCTCACTTAGGAGGTGCCGTTGGTGGCTTTGCCCTTACTTTGTTGTTATACCCTCAAGTTTTTATCAATAACAAGCTGATGGTAGGCATTTTAGCTATCCCAATTGTATTGATGTTTGTATTCATGAAAAAATTGGAAAAAAGATAAATTAAAAAAAAATTAAATTTTATCGATTATTTTAATTTTTTTCTACATTTGCCATTATTGTACTAACTGAGTGTATGATTTTCTTTTTTTCGGTTACAACCTGATGATGAAGAAGTTGCGTTGTAATGTGCAGCGTTTGCACAACGAAAAAATTAAGGTTATTTCTTCATTTTTATTTACATTGTATTATAATCAACTTCAGATTATAAGAGTACGTAATGAACACATAACTTTGATTGTGTAGTTATATTTTATTATTGGATTAACTGTTATTTTTTTTGAGTTTTATAAAGCACTTAATTTGATTTTAAAATACTAATGAATACAAAATATATTGATTTAATTGAACAAACATTTGATTTTCCTCAAGAAGAATTTAAAGTGGAAAAAGGAAAATTAAAATTCCATGATATTGATTTAATGCAGTTGGTTGAAGAATATGATTCACCCTTAAAGTTTACCTATCTTCCAAAAATATCTGAGAACATACAAAAAGCAAAAGGGTGGTTTGCCAGTGCTTTTAAAAAGCATAAATATAAAGCAAAGTACCATTACTGTTATTGTACAAAAAGCTCTCATTTTAAACATGTACTAAATGAAGCTCTTAAGAACGATATTCACATAGAAACATCTTCAGCTTTTGATATTAATATCGTTGAAAAATTAAAAGAAGAAGGCAAACTTACCAATAAGGATTATGTTATTTGTAATGGTTTTAAAAGAGATGCTTACATACAAAATATAGC
>JAGQYU010000244.1:0-420 GCA_020435885.1 Flavobacteriaceae bacterium | reverse complement strand
TAGAAGAGGTTATTAAAAAGAAATTCAAAGTTGGGATTAGAATTGCCTCGGAAGAAGAACCAAAATTTGAATTTTATACCAGCCGATTAGGAATTGGCTATAAAGACATTGTTCCATTCTACAAGAAAGTGCTTCAAGATAACCCCAAAGTGGAACTTAAAATGCTTCACTTCTTTATCAATACAGGTATTAAGGACAATGCTTATTATTGGAACGAATTATTAAAATGTTTAAGTGTATATGTAAATCTTAAAAAGATTTGCCCTACGTTAGACAGTCTTAACATTGGTGGTGGCTTTCCAATTAAGAACTCCTTGGCCTTTTCATATGATTATGAATATATGGTTGATGAAATTGTTTTTCAGATAAAACAGGCCTGTGAAGAGGCTGAAGTTGATGTTCCAAATATATTTACAGAAT
>JAGQYU010000243.1:9854-10698 GCA_020435885.1 Flavobacteriaceae bacterium | reverse complement strand
ACACCAATCCTAAACCTTTTGAACCCAGAGAACGAGACTATGCCGTGGTAGGTTCTTTTTACATTTTTGCTATTTGGATAGGCTTAGGTGTATTAGGCTTTTTAAAACGCATCAAAGATAATTTTAATAATAATTATAAATATTTTAAATGGGAAGCTATAAGCCTACTAATATTTGTGTCATTTTATTTTGCTTTTGAATTTATTTTACAAAAACAATTGCCAGTTATTTTACAAATTATTATTCCAAAATTATCATACTTATTTTTTATTTTAAGCTTAGCAATATCAGGTGTTATTTTCGTTGATTTAATTACATTTATTATAAATTCACTAAAAGTTTCTAATAAAATTGAATCACTAATTGTAGTATTATTAGCTTTAGCTATACCCGCTTTAATGGCTGCCCAAAATTGGGATGATCATGACCGTTCTGGAAGATATGCTACCCGAAATAATGCAAAGGCTTATTTAGATTCTTGTCAAGAAAATGCCATTATGTTTACTATTGGTGATAATGATACGTTCCCTTTATGGTATATGCAGGAAGTTGAAGAGTACCGTACAGATCTTAAACTTGTAAACACCAGTCTGTTTGCAACGGATTGGTATATCGATCAACAAAAAAGGAAAACATACGAGGCCGATCCTATTCCATCTCAACTAACCCACGATGATTATAAAACCGGTTCGTTAGATGTTGCTTACCATATTCCTATTCAAAGCTTAAAAGACTCAGTTATTGATATCAAATCCTTTATGAACTGGATACAAAGCGACAATGAAAGAACTTTTATTGACTTAGATGAAGATGGCAACCCTGAAAAATTCTATCCAACAAAACA
>JAGQYU010000243.1:0-9839 GCA_020435885.1 Flavobacteriaceae bacterium | reverse complement strand
ATTCCGGTTGATAAAGAAGCTGTTCTTAAAAATAACATCGTTTCCGTTAAAGACACCACCCTAATTGTTGATTATATTGATATTGAAGTAGATGATTATTTGCCAAAGAACCGAATTTTAATGTTAGACATTCTGGCAAATAACAACTGGGAAAGACCTATTTATTTTACCGGTGGCGCTAGCGCTGATGAAGAATATATCTGGCTGAAAGATTATCTTCAATTAGATGGCTTGGCCTTCAAATTTGTACCTATTAGAACACCTATTCTTGATGGAAGAGGAAGACCAAAAAGCGTATTGGAGTACGGTAGAATTGATACTGAAAGCATGTACGAAAAGGTAAAACAGTGGGATTGGAAAAACAGCAACAGTAAAGATATTTATATTGATGTTGAAACCCGCAAAAACGGTATCTCTTTCAGAAACAATTTGGTGCGTTTAGCTGAGCAATTCATTCTGGAAAATAATTACGCTAAAGCGGAAGAAGTATTGGATATGTCAATAGAAAATATGCCTATAGAAGATTATGACCATTACAGTTTGGTATTAGGTTATGTTGATAATTACTATCTCATCAACAAAAAGGAAAAAGCGCAAAAGGTAGCCAAAACACTGGTAGATATTTTTCAAGATAGAATTGAATACTATAGCGGTCTTAGCAATTATGCAGCTGCCCACCATGGTGATGATATTGAAGCAACTTTACTAATGTATAATAATGTGGTAGCTACTGCTGATGAATACGACAAAGAATTTGCCAACGAACTGAAAAAAGGATATGTAAATTCCTTAAAATCGTTGGAAAGCATTATAGAATAAAAGACCTATAATGAAGCCCTACTTTATAAAAACTCCAAGTTTGATTCCGGCATTGTACAGCAATCAGATTTGGAGTTTTTCATCTGAAAAAAAAGAACTTTTTTTAACTTTTGATGATGGTCCAACTCCTGAAATTACTGATTGGACGTTAGATATCTTGAAAGACTTCGATGCCAAAGCCACTTTTTTTTGCATTGGTAAAAATATAGAAGAACATCCGGCAATTTTTAAAAGGATTATTCTTGAAGGGCATAGTGTGGGCAACCACACACACAATCATGTAAAAGGATGGAAAACCATCACTAAAGATTATTTGGAAAACACTCAAAAAGCACAAGAAGTACTGAATCATCTTTCTGAAAAAAATGAATTAAAATTGTTTAGGCCTCCTTACGGAAAGATCAAAACATCGCAAACTAAACAACTCATACAACTTGGCTATACTATTGTTATGTGGTCTGTGCTAAGTGCGGATTTTGATCAATACATTTCTGAAGAACAATGCTATTCCAATGTTATAAAGAATGCTTCAAGTGGTAGTATTATTGTTTTCCACGATAGTGTAAAAGCGTCTAAAAACCTTAAAGCTACTTTGCCAAAAGTGCTGGAATATTTTTCAAAAAAAGGATATACTTTTAAAAAGATAGAAGCTACAAATATTGCTGCACTAAACTGATGAGTGTATTAGCATCCTGTTCTCCGCTTTGGCGCCATTTCATTTCGCCATTTTTATAAATTATAAACGTAGGATTGCCTTTTATACGAAGGGCATTTGCCAATATTTGGTTCTTGTCTATATCAATCTTTATCACCTTTGCTTTATCGCCAAGAGCTGCGGCAACATCTCTTAACACAGAGTGAAGATTTGTGTTGTTTTCGTTCCAATCTGCATAGAAATCAATTAATGTTGGAACGTTAGAGCTAATTAATTCGCCAAATTTTGCCATAGGGGGCTTTATTAAAATTATGTACCAAGTTAAAATTGGATCGATAACCTAGTACAAATATAGTATTTTTAGTGAATTAACACTTTTTTTTGTGCTTTTAGCTAATTTATTTACAAATAATTAACTATTCTGTAAAACTCAATTACTTTAAGTCTAAGCTACTGATTTTCTTTTCAGCGTAATAACCGTTATTTCCGGCCAAATTCCAAACCTCCCCGGATATGCTAAGAAGCCAAAACCACGGTTTACGTTCAGATACTTCCCGGCTTCTTCGTAAATACCCGCCCAGTACTTATAGCGCCATTTTACAGGGCTCCATTTTATCCACCCGGGTATTTCAATACCAAACTGCATGCCATGCGTATGACCACTCAATGTAAGGTGATAATGAGTATCATCATTTTTTACTTTTTGCTCCCAATGAGTTGGATCATGACTCATTAGTATTTTAAATGATTCTTTTTCAATATGTTGCGAAGCCTTTTCTAAATCGCCTTCTTTTTTGAAACCTCCTGCGCCCCAGTTCTCTACGCCAATCAAGGCTAATTTTTCTCCTTCTTTTTCAAGGATTCTATTATCATTTAACAACAAATCAAATCCAATTTGTTTATGAATATCTTTTAACCTTTTTAAATTCTCTACTTTTTTCGCCTCACTTTCCCATTGAATATAATCACCATAATCATGATTCCCTAATACTGAATATTTCCCTTCTTTAGCTTCCAATTTTTTGAAGACATCTATCCAGTTATTCATTTCATCGGCCTTATTATTTACCAAATCTCCTGTAAAAAGGATCAAATCAGAGTTTTGTTCATTAATAAGATCAATACCGTATTTAATTTTTTCAGCATCATCAAAGCTACCACTGTGTATGTCAGAAATCTGTGTAATCTGATACCCGTCAAAAGCCTTAGGTAGATCATCAAATTCTAATGTATAATTCAATACTTTGTAATTGTACTTACCTTTATACATTCCATACAGCAATGAAGTAAATGGCAAAGCAGCAGCAATAACCGCCAGTTGGCTGACAAATTTCCGCCTTGACGGAAAATAATCATCTCCGGGTTTGTTACCGGTTATAAACCTATAAATTGCTTGTGGGGTTCTAACAATATCTTCGCCAAACACGAAAAACAATATGGCCAGTTTAGGGATGAATGTTGCCAAAAACAGCCCTATAGCTTGATTTGTATGAGGTGTAAGGCCTACCGTTCGGTTAAAATTTAAGGTAAGATTGTATATAAAATTAGCAATAACTACAACGGATACCAACCAATAAACACCATGAATCCACTTGTTTTTGGTAATGGTCTTAAATGCCTGAAAAGCATAAATATCCACCAATACATAAATCAATAAAAAAATAATCCAACGCATTACAAATATCTTAACAGAGCCAAAATTACGCTAAAGAGCACAACTCTCATAAAGTTTAGCACTTATTTAACAAGTCCAATCATTTTTTTAAGTAGCTGAGAGTCAGAAACAGGGTAATCAATTTCATAAAGTAAATTACCGGAATTCATAGGTACCTTTACTTCTTTTTGAGCAGGTTTTGCAGTACCCGAAAAATGAATTTCTTTAAAACCCGCCTCTTTGAATAGCAAAATATTTTCAGCTTTTATACCTCCTCCGGGCATTATAATAGTCTTATTATCAGAAATTTTCAATAGTTCTTGTAGTGTTTCAAAACCTACTACAGCTGCTTTGTGTTGGCCGGAAGTTAATATTCTATCAACACCAATGTCCGATAATTCTTTAAAAGAATTGATAGCATTTGGAGTCCAATCAAAAGCACGGTGAAAGGTAAATGACAGCGGCTTGGCCAATTCAACCAGTTCCTTAGTTCTTTCAACATCAATAGTGTTATCTTCTTTTAAAACCCCTGATACAATTCCTGCACAACCTAACTCTTTGCAAAGCAATATATCTTCTTTCATTATGTTGAATTCTTCTTCGGAATACGAAAAATTACTACTTCTTGGCCGTATCAATACATTTACAGGAATTTCAAGAATTTGCATCACTTCTTTCAACAATCCGTAGGATGGAGTTATACCACCTACGGCCAGTTCGGAACACAGTTCTATCCTATCAGCACCTGCATTTTGGGCGTTTATAGCCGACTGAAATGAATTTGCACAAACTTCAACAAACATAAATTCTTTAACTTTATAAGATAATTGCTAAATTAGATAAAAATACCGTGTATGAAACGAAGAAATTTTTTAAAACGATCTTCCTTGGCAGGATTAGGAATTGCTATGGGTTCGTCATTGACAAATTGTACTGAAAAAGAAGAAACAAAAAAGGCTCCTACCAATACCAAATCCTTATCACTGCCACTAGTAATTGGCACATGGAATGTAAAAAGAGCTATAACAACTGCTTGGGAAACACTCCAAAATGGAGGCAGTGCCTTAGATGCTATTGAGCAAGGCTGCATGATTGAAGAGGCCGATGAAAACAACCAAACAGTTGGCAAAGGCGGATTACCTGATAGAGATGGCAATGTAACCTTAGATGCCTGTATTATGGACAGTAACGGTAATTGTGGTTCTGTGGTATATCTTAAAAATATAACCCATGCTATTTCCGTGGCACGTAAAGTAATGGAAGACACCCCACATGTGATGCTTGCCGGAAGTGGAGCAGAAAAATTTGCCTACAGTATTGGTTTTAAAAAAGAAGATTTACTAACTGAAGCTTCAAAAAAAGCATGGGAGGAATGGAAAATTAAGAGCGAATACAAACCTATTATCAATATCGAAAATCATGATACCATTGGTATGCTAGCCATGGATAAAGACGGAAATATTGTAGGCGGATGTACAACCAGCGGATTAGCTTATAAAATGGCTGGACGCGTGGGCGATTCTCCTATTATTGGTTCCGGATTATATGTTGATAATGAAGTAGGAGCAGCCGTAGCTACCGGACTTGGTGAAGAAGTAGTAAAAACTGTTGGCAGTTTTTTAATCGTTGAACTGATGCGTCAGGGAAAATCACCACAGGAAGCCTGCGAAGAAGCAGTTAACAGAATCGTTTCTAAACCTAACAGTAAGTATAAAGATTTTCAAGTAGCTTACATTGCCGTTAACAAAAAAGGTGAAACTGGTTACTATGCCATACATGATGGATTTAGTATGACCAAATACCAAGACGGCAAACTTGAAAACTTAGTTTCTGATTCTTATATTAAACCTCCTCAAAAATGATCTCTAAATTAAAACATTTATTAATTTTTCTTTGTGTTATTTTACTTAGCATACCGGAAACCTTTTCACAAGAAATTTCTAAAGAAGAACGCTTACAGTGGTTTAAAGATGCTAAACTGGGCATTTTTATTCATTGGGGGATTTATGCTGTTGATGGTATCGACGAGTCATGGTCATTCCATAACGGAAAAATATCTCACAAAGATTATATGAAGCAATTAAAAGGTTTTACAGCTTCAAATTACAATCCGGAGGAATGGGCAAAACTCATCAAAGAAAGTGGCGCAACATATACGGTCATCACTTCAAAACACCATGACGGAGTAGCGCTTTGGGACAGTAAATACAGTAAGCTGGATGTGTTTGATAAAACTCCTGCCAAACGTGATCTGCTAAAACCTTTTGAAGAAGCTATCAGAAATGAGGGGCTTAAATTTGGCTTGTACTATTCACTAATTGACTGGTCTAATGATAATTACCCTAATTTTTTAAGAAATGAAAAGCGTTATGAAAATGATGAAAAGCGTTGGCAGAAATTTGTGACATTCAATTTTAATCAAATTGGTGAAATTACTGAAAACTACAAACCGGATCTTGTTTGGTTTGATGGCGATTGGGAGTTCAATGCTGAACAGTGGAAAGCTAAAGAAATTAGAGAGTTATTACTTACTAAACTCCCTACAACCATTATCAACTCCCGTTTACAAGGTTATGGCGATTATGCCACACCAGAACAAGGCCTTCCTATAGTAAAACCTGAAAGTCACTATTGGGAATTGTGTCTTACTATGAATGATTCTTGGGGTTATCAAGGGAGAGATACTAACTACAAATCCGTCAATCAAATCATTAGAATTTTAGTCGATTGTATCAGTATGGGTGGCAACTTGTTACTGGATATCGGCCCAAAGGCTGACGGCACCATTCCGGAAGAGCAAGTGAAAATTTTAAAAGGATTAGGCAGGTGGACATCAAAACATAAAGAAGCTATCTATGTAACATTGGCTGGCATTCCTCACGGCCATTTTTATGGACCAACTGCCTTATCAAAAGATAAAAAGACATTGTATTTATATATTGATAATAAACCGAACGGAACAATTGCCATTAAAGGATTGAACAACAATGTAGTAAAGGCTTATGTGGTAGGATCGGGTACTGAACTAAACACAAAAGTTGTGGGCAAACTATCATGGTCAAAAGTCCCCGGTATTTTGTATATAGGTATTCCTGAGAGTGAACTTGACAGCGATGTAACTGTTATTGCTTTACAATTAGATGGTGAAGTATCATTGTACAGAGAAGATATGAAGGCTATTGAAAGTAACTGATTATTTTAAAAAGCTAGTCGTTTAATTTTAAAACTCAATACAATCTTTGTAGTTTTGATTTCTATCTAAATCGTTATCATGTCGCAACAAAAACGCCTTTTTTTACTAGATGCCTACGCTTTAATTTTCAGAGGTTACTATGCCTTTATAAAAAATCCACGTATCAACTCTAAAGGAATGGATACCTCTGCCATTATGGGTTTTATGAATTCCTTGCTAGATGTTATAAAACGTGAAAAACCTGATCATTTGGCTGTATGTTTTGATAAAGGCGGAAGTGTTGATAGACTAGAAATGTTCGAAGCTTATAAGGCTAACCGTGATGAAACCCCCGAGGCTATTAAAATTGCTGTTCCGTATATAGAAAAAATACTGAATGCCATGCACATCCCTGTAATGGTTAAAGAAGGATATGAAGCGGACGACATTATCGGAACATTGGCTAAACAAGCTGAAAAACAAGGCTATAAGACCTACATGGTTACACCGGATAAAGATTTTGCCCAACTGGTTTCTGAAAATATTCTGATGTACAAACCTTCACGGATGGGCAACGGCATTGAGATTTGGGGTATACCCGAAGTACAGAAAAATTTTGAAGTGGAACGACCTGAACAAGTGATCGATTTTTTAGCCATGAAAGGTGATAGCATTGATAACATCCCTGGTCTGCCGGGAGTTGGTGATAAAACTGCCAAGAAATTCATTCAGGAATATGGAAGTATTGAAAACCTGATTGCCAATGTTGACAAATTATCTGGTAAAATGAAAGAAAACATTGCTGCACATGCCGAGCAAGGCTTACTTTCTAAAAAACTAGCAACCATTATGTTGGATGTACCGGTAGAATTCCATGAACAAGATTTTGAATTAAATACTCCTGATGTTGAAAAAGTAAAAGAAATCTTTAATGAGTTAGAATTCAGAAGACTTACAGAAAACTTATTGAAAACTTTTGCTCTAGATACAGATTATCCAAGTATAGAGGAGGAAGCTCCAGTAGAAAAGCCTATCAAAAGAGCTCCACAACAAGAAAGCTTACAATTCGATTTGTTTGAACAGCCCGGCAGTGGAGCCATCGCTGAAAAGCAACCTGTAAATGGCTATCATACCATTCAAAATACAGATCATTTGTATCAATATGTAAACACATCACTTGCCAGAAAGTTATTGTTAGAACAGCTACTTCAGCAAAAAAGTGTGTGTTTTGATACGGAAACTACCAATTTAAAAGCGTTGGAGGCCGAATTGGTAGGCGTGGCATTTTCATGGGAAAAAGGCAAAGGTTACTACGTAACTTTTCCAGAAGATCAACAAAAAACGCAGCAAATAATTAATGAGTTCAAACCATTTTTTGAAAATGAAGAGATTGAAAAGATTGGTCAAAACCTGAAATACGATATCAAAGTACTTTCAAATTATGGTATTAAGGTAAAAGGCAACCTTTTTGATACTATGATAGCGCACTATCTCATCAATCCGGATATGCGCCATAATATGGATGTGCTTGCAGAAACCTATTTGAATTATCAGCCCGTTTCCATTACGGAACTTATTGGTAAAAAAGGTAAAAATCAAGGTTCTATGAGAGATGTTGATCTTACAGACCAAACCGAATATGCCGTAGAAGATGCAGACATCACCTTGCAATTGAAAGAACATTTTGAAAAGGAGCTGGAAACCAGTAATTTAACCAAACTCTTTAACGAGGTAGAAATTCCACTGGTTAATGTACTCGCTTCTATGGAAATTGAAGGAATAAACCTCAACAAAGACTATTTAGCAACGCTTTCCGTACAACTTTCTGAAGATATTGAGCGACTGGAAAAAGGTATTTACCAACAAGCCGGTGAGGAATTCAATCTGGCTTCTCCAAAACAGTTAGGGCCTATTTTATATGATAAACTAAAATTGGTTGACAAGCCCAAAAAGACCAAAACCGGACAATATTCCACTGCCGAAGATGTACTTTCGTATCTGGCAAAAGACCATCAAATTGTGGCTGATATTTTAGAATGGCGTCAATATAAAAAATTACAAAGCACCTACGTGGACGCTCTTCCAAATGAAGTGAATCCAAAAACCAACAGAATACATACGGTTTATGCACAGGCTGTGGCCGCCACTGGTAGATTAAGTTCCAATAATCCAAATTTACAGAATATTCCCATCCGTACAGAAAGAGGGCAAGATGTGCGCAAGGCATTCATCCCAAGGAATAATGATTTTGTATTGCTTTCGGCAGATTACTCGCAGATAGAATTACGCATTATTGCCGCTTTGAGTGAAGAAGAAACCATGATAAAAGCCTTCCAAAACCATGAAGACATCCACGCTTCCACAGCAGCCAAGGTGTTTGGTGTGCCTATTGCTGAAGTTACCCGTGAACAACGAAGCAATGCCAAAACGGTGAATTTTGGTATTATTTATGGGGTTTCGGCATTTGGATTAAGCAATCAAACTACGTTAAACCGCAGTGAAGCTAAAGAGCTAATAGACACTTATTACAAAACGTATCCAAAACTGAGAACTTATATAGACAATCAGATTCATTTTGCCAGAGAACATGGATATGTTGAAACCATTTTAGGTCGCCGTAGGTATTTGCAAGACATCAATTCCAGAAATGCTGTGGTTAGAGGTGCTGCTGAGCGCAATGCCGTAAACGCACCTATACAAGGTAGCGCTGCCGACATTATAAAACTGGCCATGATAAATATTTACAAACGCTTTGAAAAAGAAAACTTTACATCCAAAATGTTATTGCAGGTACATGACGAATTGGTTTTTGATGTTTATAAGGAAGAGCTAGAAATTATAAAACCTATTATAAAACACGAAATGGAAAATGCCTACAAGTTGGTAGTACCTTTAGACGTAGAAGTAGGTATTGGTGAAAACTGGCTAGAAGCACATTAAATTTTTATTTGATATTAATATATGTCTCTATTATGTTTAAATTGAAAGACTACTAAAGTAAAATATTATAGAGATGAATGGGAAATTTGATTTTACTGAAATGTTAACATCTGGGCACCAATTTTTTATCGGAACCAACTTTGTAAATCCAGGAGAAACAGTTTTAGCTCAAATTGCAATGAATACAACCCAACATTGTGAAGGTAAATTAGAAGTTGGAATGGAATTTAAATTTTGTGAAGGAAATATAATAATTGGCATTGGAAAAATAATTGAAATAATAAACAAATCTTTGGAAAAAGTTAACACATAACAACTACTATAATTCAGTATAGCTTATTGCTTTTTATGTGAAATTTATACTTTCAAGCTTTAACATATAAAAATGAGCCAATCACATCAATTGGCAAAAAGGTTTATAGAAGTACTCCTCGAGAAGTTAGTTACAGCATAAACCGATAGGTAGCTTTTATTAAAAAGATATTCTCTTTTTTCTGCCCAAATATCTGGTCATCCAAACTTCTGAACAGATCATCAGTAGGATTGGCTGAACCTGTTACCCCTTGAGACCATACAAAGTAGAGCTCAGAACCGGGTAT
>JAGQYU010000242.1:3340-7227 GCA_020435885.1 Flavobacteriaceae bacterium | reverse complement strand
ATATTGAAACCTCCGGAGCCTACCCGTTAACAGGTATGTGGGACTGGATTTGCCTTTCTCCAAAAAAGACAAAACTTCCGTTGAAAGATATTTACAACAAAGCCAACGAACTAAAAATAATTGTGTACAACAAGAACGATTTTAAGTTTGCTGAAGAACAAGCTGCCAAAGTGGGTAAAAATTGTGAACTTTTCCTACAACCTGAATGGAGCAACCGAGAAAAAATGACGTCACTTATTGTGGATTATGTTATGGATAACCCTAAATGGAAAATATCATTACAAACACATAAGTATTTGAATATACCTTAATTAAAAGTACTTTTAACTTTTGTTGATTTTGTTTTTATAAATAACTAACTTCGTTTATCGGTGGATATAAAAGACTTAGTATTAAGTGAATTTAAAGTATTAAAACGTGATTATATTCCAAAATGTTACAAGCAAACAAAAACAGAAAATTTGATGACAAATAAAGAATGGTGGAAAAACTATTATGCTGGATTAAATTTAATTTTCGGAGTAACCTGTATTTTGTGTGCTTTTTATTTTTTTGCTCCAACTCTTTTCACTTTTAAAAATTCGTTAGTACCAATTGATGGAAAATTACAAAAAGTTGAAACCTATTATGTGAAAGTAAATAACAGGGGAAAATTTGGTCATAAATTTACAAGTAATAAATCTGAATTAATTCTATACTTAAAAGGCAAAGAACAGGTGTATTCCCTAAAGAAAAATATTGGGTATGAAAAACGGAATGAGCATTATGAAAACATTAAAAAAGAATTAAATAATTCGAATACTATCAGAGTTTGGATAAAGAAAAACCAAACGGAGAAAAGGAACCCTGAAGTTTATCAAATATAAAAAAATAATGGAATAATATTATATGACATCAATGATGTAAAATCTGAATTATATTTCCTTTTACCATTCCTTATAGCAATTGGATTTTTCAGTTCAGGTCTCTTTTTAAGGCATAAATATCCTAAAAAATTCAAACGGATTTTCGGATTTTAAAAAAACAACTTGTAACACTGCTTATTCTTCATTACTTTGGATTTTCCTTACATAAAACACTATATATTAGCAAAATATCCGCACCAATAAGCAAAACTTTTTAAGCATTCTTTTCTATCCGTAACAAAGCCATATGGTAAATACGTTCAAATTGTTCTTTTAGCCCCATATTACTGTTGTCAAACTCAATAGCATCCGGTGCTTTTTTTAAAGGTGAGTCTTTTCGGGTAGAATCTAAATGATCTCGCTGTTCTACATTGTGTAAAATTTCTTCAAAAGTTACCTCATGGCCTCTGTCAAGCAATTCTTTATAACGTCTGTAGGCTCGCTTCTCCGGTGAAGCTGTCATAAACAGTTTTAATTCAGCATCAGGGAAAACCACTGTACCAATATCTCTTCCGTCCATAACCAATCCTTTTTCTGCTCCCATTTTGTGTTGCTGTTCCACTAGTTTTTTACGGACTTCCGGCACCGCCGAAACCATACTCACCAGTTTTGAAACTTCAATAGAGCGTATCTCTTTCTCAACATTCTTTCCGTTAAGGTACATTTCAGAGAATTTCAACTTTTGATTGTATTCAAATTTTAGATCTATATTTTGCAGATTTTCAATCAATTTTTCTTTGTTTATGTATCCTTTGCCCACAAAATCTTGTTGCATAGCATAGAGCGTAACAGCCCTGTACATGGCACCGGTATCAACATATAAATAGCCTAATTTATTAGCTAATTCTTTTGCAATAGTACTTTTACCGGTAGACGAAAAACCGTCAATAGCAATGATTATCTTCCTCTTTTTCAAAGTTATTTAATTTAAAATGTTGGTTTTGAAAGATCTATATTTAATGTAAATGTATTTGTATTTGATGCCGGGTGGTATTTTGTAAATGCATAGTTTAACTTTAACCTGCCCATTTTGAGTCCAAACCCTGCCGATAGGCCTGCAAAGGTTCTACTCTCTGTTAATCTTAACTCTCTTCCACGTCTAAAATTGTATCCTAACCGAATATTAAATCCTTTATCAGGGAAAAGCTCAGCACCAATAGTAACATGTCTTATGGCATTCCCTAAAAAAGTGATTTGATCATTTGTGGTTTCGCCATCGATGGAAGTTTCACTATCTGAAGGATTTTCAGCAGAAACATCCCATTGCTGCAAACTATTCACTGTAAAGTGCCATTGTAAAGGTACGTTTTCAGCTTTGTATGAAGCCCCTACCGCTACATCCAATGGAAGTGTTTCTTTGGTTTCATCATAAGCAGAAATCTGATGCCCAATATTCCGTATCACAGCCGTAAAAATGTAAGGCTTGGCATCATTAAAATAAGTGAGCCCAACATCAGCAGCCAATCCATTTGAAGTATAATTTTCTATATGAGAATTGATCCATTTTACATTGGCTCCGGCATAGATATGGCTATTAGGTATTTTATATGCATAGCCAACTGAAAGTGCCAGATCGCCAGCTGAAAAAGAACCGGTTTCAACACCATTTTCATCAGCGCCAATAAACTTGCCGTAGTTTACATAGGTAACACCCGCATGCAATACGCCCAACCTTCTGCTGAATAAATGTGCATATGCCAACGAACCGTAATTTACATCCGCTAAAAAATCGACATAACTTACAGAAAGTTGATTGTCCATTTCTTTATTAATAGTAGAAGGATTCCAGAGCGGCTGATTAACATCATCATAAGCTGTAAGCACTTCACCCCCTAAAGCTGCCTGCCTGGCAGACGATGAAACATTTAGAAATCCATAAATATTTTCGCCTCCAACCTGAGCGTTCAAATTGAATATCAATAAAAAAATAAAAGCTGTAAATACTCTTTTCATTTGCTCACACAAAGAAAATAGAAATTATTGTTTCTGTATAATTTTAAACTATAAATTTTAGTTTATAATCTTTTGGCAAAGTTTATTTTTTAAATTGTAGAATTAAATGATTTTAATATTTTTGCGCCGAATAAATTGTTACATGAAAAAACGTTTTTTTGCAAAACTCTTTTTACTGTCCATTCTTTTTTCCTTAGTGTCTTGTTTTGATATTATTGAAGAGATCAGTCTGAAAGATGACGGTAGTGGTGAGATGATCTTAACTGCCAATCTCAGCAAAAGCAAAACTAAAATCGCTTCGTTGATGTTGCTCGATTCTGTTAATGGGCATAAAGTGCCTGACAGAGCTGAAATTGAAAAATCATTGAATGAGGCTGTAAAATATCTTGAAGAGCAAAACGGCATTAGCAATGTTACCAAAAAAGCTGATTTTACCAATTATATTTTTGCAATTCAATGCGATTTCGCATCTGTAGAAAACATAAATACCATTCTTTCAGAACTTGCCTCTAAAAACAACATGGGCGTTTTAAACACCTCGTACAAATTCAGTAAAAGTGAGCGTAAGCTGGTTAAAAACTACACACAGAATGCTAAGCTAAAAACTGAATTTGTAAAACTTTCTGACGATGATAAGAAGGTGTTTGATGATGCCTACTATACCTATATCTACAGATTTAACAATGAAATTGAATCATTTTCAAATAAGAATGCTAAAGTTTCGAAATCAAAAAAAGCTATTATGCAAAAAACATTGCTTTTAGATTTGATAAACGGAACTTCAAATGTTACCAATCAAATAAAAACCAAATAATTACATGAAAAAACTATTTTTCTTCTTAGTACTTTTAACAGTATCTTACAATTATGCTCAAGATCTACGAAAATACATTCCAAATGATGCTGTTTTTGTAGGTAGTATCAATGGTAAAAACATATTAGAGTCTGTTACCATCAATGAATTGGATAATTCAAAAATCGGCAAACAAATCCTTCAAAAAGTATCAAATTCAACAAAAGACTCTATAA
>JAGQYU010000242.1:0-3238 GCA_020435885.1 Flavobacteriaceae bacterium | reverse complement strand
CCATTAAAGTCCAATACTTTTTTTGAAAAAAATATAGATGGAGTAAATTTGACCGATAATGGCTCTTTTAAAATAAAACAATTCGACTCAAGTAAAAGTGATTTTATGGCTTGGGATAACGAAAAAGTTGCTTTTACCGCAGGTACTTATAACTATTCTTACTTTACTGATTACGATTTTACCCAAATAGAAGAAGAGCTAAAATCTCAGCAAGCACAAGATAGTCTTGCTATTGTTATAGACCCTGTTGTATCGCCGGTTGATATTACTAAAGCTCCAAGTTTGGACACTGAATATGGTTATGGAGATGTTCCTTATTTCAAGAATTATAAGTTAGAAAATTATGCTTTTGAATATCATTATTTAAGCCAAGATTTAAAAAATGCTATCGAAAACAATAATACATCTGATCTTGCAACTACATTAAAAGTAGGTATTGACAATATCAATTCCTACATCAGTCAAATAGACAGCATCCAAGAATCTGATGCAGAAAAGTTAGATAATTATATAAAGAACAAAGAGTTTTTCCTTAAACGAAGGGCAGATAGCATAAGCAATAAAAAAGATAAAAAAGCAGCTCATCAAATTATCGCCAATACTACGTTTTACAGCACAAAATTTAAAATTTACCCAAATGTAGCTGATGAATATGGTTATGATTATAACTATAATGTTTATTATAATGAAAAGCAAGAGTTGCAACAACGATGGACACTTGCCTTTGTTGAAAGCCTTATGGTTCCGGCAAAAAGATCTATTTTACTAAATAAAAATTACTTAGATCAGCTTGATAAAAATGCTGAGATGAACATCTGGTCAGAAAACTATATGACCTCTTATATGCAATCGATTGGCAGCTTATATCAAACCTTAGGATTGAGCAACAATAGAGTAAAAAATGTTTTTTCAGATTATGGTGATCTTTCCGGAAATCTGTATTTGAACACCAATGAGGCAAAATTCAATTTAGATGTTGCTCTAAGAGGCGATCTGCTTGAAATTACCAAAAACATTTCAAATCATAAGATCAATCCAAAATTCTTCAATTATATCAACGAAGATAAATTTATAGGTTATTTATCTTACAATGTTGATATGGAAAATGTTCTAAAAGAGTATCCAAAATTAATCACAAACCTTTATAGTTCTATTTTGTACGATAAAACGGAAGAAATAAAAATTGTTACAGAATTTATGGAGCTTCTTTTAGATGAAAAGGCTATAGCTGATTTAATTGAAGGCGATGCTGTATTCTTACTTAGTGATATTACTGAAAAAGAAGTTACATATACTGATTATGAGTATGATGAGAATTACAACTCAACCGAAGTTCAAAAAACAAAAATGGAAACTGTTCCTGATTTTATGTTTATGATGACTAGTGAAGAAGTAAAATTCAAAAACTCATTGATCAATTATCTTTTAAACAAGCAATATATTAAACAAATTGGCGGCTATTATCAAATTACTGATATCATAACTGAACTGCCTGTAGGTGTTTATTTTGCGAATAAAAATGGTATTTTCTTCCTAACAACTTCAGAGAATGATATCAAAAATATAGTGGCAAACACCTATCAAGCAAAAATGTCCTCTTCGCTGAAAAAGGATATAAAAAATTCGCAATATGCTGCTTATTTCAATGGTAAAAAATTTAGCTCCGAAGTTAAATTACAATCATTTACAGATAAAATGGCTAAGAAATTGTTAGACAATGCTACCAATTTTAAAATCACTTCAGGGCTAAAAAACAATGATAAAGTTCATACTGAATTGATCATGGAAGTACCTTCAGGTAAAGAAAATGCTTTAAAGTATGTTTTAGATCTTTTTGATGATCTTATTGATTAATCATTTCATTAGTTGATGAAACTAAAAAAAATACTAAAAAGAGTAGTGTTGATCATTTCAATACTACTCTTTCTTTTTTGGGGTATTTTAAAATACAGAGAGTATCAATCCTACAAAAATACCATTCCTGCCAACGCCGATTTAATTGTCAAAATAAGTACTGACAATATTTTAAGTACCATTGCTTGGAATGCTATAAAAAACCCTTTGTATTATTTATCAAGAAGTAAAAAGAAAGATGCAATAAAAAAAACAAAAAGAGGTTTTCAAATTCCTGCTAATTTTTTTGCCTTCAATTTAAAAGGGGACAAAAACACCTTTTACACAATTTTAAAATTAAAAGATTCTTCCAATTTTAGAAAATTCGTTCAAAAAAAGATTGGTGATAGTGAACTCTCCAAAACAGAAAATTTTGATTCAGTAAGTGCTTTAAATAATAAATTAACTATAATTTTTAATGATAAAAAAGCAGTAGTAGCATATCAACTCAATAATAAAAATTCTATGTTGAGTATAGAAAAACTACTTACAGATTTCACTCAAATTGATGATAAAGAAAAACTTTCTGATCTAAAAAAAATAAAATCACACATCTCTATTTTTAAAGATTTGGAGAATCATGTTGATCTCAATTTCAATGATGGTAAAATCAATTTACAGGGAGAAATCTACAATAACTTTCTCCAAATTACTGATGATATGAAAATGGCTACTAAGTCAGATAGTAGTTATCTATATTTTTCAATGTTAGGTAAGCCTTTAAAAAATGATTTTGGTAATATCACTCTAAAAAACTTCAGTTTTCCTATAGATAGTATTCTTAAAAATTATTCAGGTTCCACCACTCTCCAACTGTCAGGTACTACTAAACAATCGGATACCATTATTACTTATGAATATGATGATGATTTTGAAAAAGTTGAAGTTAAATCTGTTGAAGAAAAAAATGTTCCCAGTATAAATATCATCCTTAGTGGAAAAACTTTAACGCTAAAACGACTCTTTGAACAGCACCAAATAATTACAGACAATAAGTTAAATAATAAAATCTTTCCTTTATACCAGCTCAATTTCAAAACTGATAGCAATATTGTAGAATTTTCAAATTTACCTTTAAGTAAGCATAATTATATTAATACAGAACATTTTGCAGAGCTTTCTATCTATTTTAGTAATTTATTGAATCACAACAATCTGAGTATTAGTTATTTGCAAAAATTGAATGATTTAAAAATTAAGGCATATAATAAAAAAGAAAAGATAGTTGTTAATGGAACTTTAGCCTTAAAAAATACTTCCTTAAACAGTATAATATATCTACTGGATTAAACAAAAAAAAATCCTCATAGTAAAAACTATGAGGATTTTTAAAAAGGAAGGCAAC